>CAZTPE010000191.1:0-5376 GCA_964614545.1 uncultured Ectothiorhodospiraceae bacterium | reverse complement strand
GAATCACCTCCACCTCGGCACCGGCGGCCTCCGCCGCTTGCACCACAGTCACCACAGCCTGATCGGTGATGCCATCATCCCGGTACGAACCGTTGATGGCGAGTATTCTGGTCATGTGTCCTCCCTCTTTCTGCTATCTATGGAACCCCAACATGGCGGATGATAGACGCCCGATTGTTGGGATTCACGTTGATCACCCCAACCGTGCTTATTTGCGGTAACAGCAGAGGGTGGACATTGCCCACCATTTCCGCGAACACTGGAAGCCTGCATCGGTGGGCAGTGCCCACCCTACGGATCTGGTGCATACCTGTTTTGGTGTCCTGAAACACCAAACCCCGTTTCAGGTACCAGCCCCTGCAGGGACTGATACCTGAGGGAGGGAGATGGCATCTACCGCTGGAAAACATCGACCCCGTCTGCAATGTTGTCATCGGGATGGGTGATCACCCGTTCGCCTTCACTGAGACCGGACAGCACCTGGGCACTGAGACCGTTACGCTGGCCGACTTCAACACGCTTGCGCACCGCCGTGTCGTTTTCCACCGCGAATACGGCCCAACCATCGCCGTCACGGAACAGGCTGCTGGCGGGGATTTGCAACACATCGTCTTGCTCCCAGAGAATGAAGCGCGCCTCCACCCGGTAGCCATCACCCAGACGTTGCCACTGCTCCGGCGGTGATGTGATATCGGCAACCACCAGCACGCGCTGCTCTTCCACGCCCAGCGCCGACACCTTGGTGAAGCCCACCGGCTCCACCACACGTACCACGCCTTCCAGGCTCTGCCCGCCACCCCAGCGTTCGAACAGCACCCGCGTGCCGGGAATGATGCGCACGGCATCGGCGGACAAGACGTCCACCACCACTTCCAAGGCGCGCGGGTCACCCACTTCGATAAGGCTTTGGCCGACACTGATCACACCCTCACTCTCGCGGTTGATCTTCAACACGCTGCCGTTGATGGGCGAGGTGATGACCACCTTTTCCGGCGCCTCTTGCACACCTTTCGCCGCGGAGAACTGCAGGGCGGTCTTGGCCGCTTCCAACTCATGGCGCGCCACTTCAACGGTAAACTTCGCGGAACGCAGATTGGCATATGCACGCCGCGCCTCCGCCGCGGCCTTGTCTTCTTCCGCACTGGAGACACCCCGGGTTTTATACAGCTCATGAATACGCACATGTTCCGCCTTGGCGAAATCATGACTGGCCTTGGCGGCACGGACGTTTTCCTCGGCGACCCGCAGCGCCGCCGTCGCGCTCGATACCCGCGCCTGGGCCTGGGCACGGCTGCGCGGGTCCAGTACGGTGGACGGCAGTGGGTCCAGGACCACCAGGACCTGCCCCCGCTCGACCATGTCACCGACTTTCAGCTCAATGCGTCGCGCATAAGCCGCCACGGGGGTAGAAATCTGATAGCGGTCGATAACCCGGGTCCGCCCCTCTTCCTCCACCACCACACGCAGCGGCTTGCGCTCCACCGACACCATGTCGACAGCCACGGGCTTGGGCAGAAAACCGTAACCGATAGCAACAATGATCAGCAAGGCCATGGCACTGAGGCCGATTTTTCTTCGCCATTGCATGATTTTTCTCCCGTTATTGCTTTGTCATTGTTTTGAGTCAAGTAGGGGCACCGCCCACCATTTTCGGTGATGCCAACCGCTTATTGGTGGGCAATGCCCACCCTACCTAATTCTGCTGGAATCTGATCCTCCGTGAGCTTTGCGGATATGCCGAACAATTCCAGTTACTCCTTCGTCTTAAGCACTGCGATGAGATCCAGGTGATCCAGTTTTCGCCGCACGAACAGCGCCGACAACGCCGCCGCCACGATGACCACCGTGGCGGCGAAGGCATAGGTATTGATATTGATCACCACTGGTACCCGATAAAGCTCGGTTTGCAGGGCGACGGCGATGAGCGCGCACAGCTCATAGCCGATGTACAGACCCAGAGGGATGGCCGCCAGGGTCAACAGTGCCAGCTCACCTAACAGGATGTAGGAGATCTCGGCACGCGTGAACCCCAGCACACGCAGACTGGCCAGTTCCCGGCTGCGCTCGGTGAGCGCGATACGCGCGCTGTTGTAAACCACGCCGAAGGCGATCACCACCGCGAATACGGTAGCCACATAGGTGACGAATAACATGGTCTCATCCATCACCCGGTGAAAATTACGGATCTCCTGCCGTCGCTCAAAGGTACCGGCCACGCTGGGCATCTGCTTGAAGGTCTGGAACAGGCTGGGCAGGTAGCGACTGTCCACGGCCAGATAGGCGCCGGAGATGGACGGACCTTCGCGCATGAAATGATTGAGGGCATCGAGGTTCATATAGGCCGCGACCCCCAGGTATTCCTTGACCAGTCCCACCACCATCACCTGGCGCGTAGGGCGGCTCCCTTCCAGTATCTCCACGGTGATGACATCACCCGCTTTCACCGCCAGCATCTTGCCCAGGTAGTCGGTAATGAGTACGCCTCGCTCGGGCAGCGACACAGGCTTGAGGTTGACATCCAGCAGGCGCTGAATCTCACCATTCGGCTCCACGGCACGAATACCGGTGCGGTGGCTGAGATGCCCGTGACGCAGACGCACCGGCACGCGGCGGAACACCTCGACGCGCTCCACCCCCGGCAGGCTCTGCAGTGCATACTTGGCCTTGAACGCGGTGGGCTCGAAAAAGCTGACCGAGATATCTTCGCGCTGCGACAGACCGTATTGCACACCCAGCATGTAACTCACGGTGTCGTTCTGAAAGCGGCCGGTCATGATCACGCCGCAGGCCAGTGCAATGCCGAATATCGACAACAGCGATTTGATCGGCTGACGCCGGATATGGCGGATGATCATGCGGCTGGGCTGGGCAAGAAAGCGCTTCATCCCCAAGCGCTCCAAGAGGGTTTCACGATAGCGGGCCGGGGGCTCGGGACGCATGGCCTCGGCCGGGCGCAGGGATGCAGCGGTACGTACTGCGAATAAGGTTCCCAGCGTCGCCGCCACGGCGCTGATCGCTGCCGCATTGATGACCACCGCCGGTTTCAGCTGAAACAGTAAAAAGGGAAAGCGGAAGAGTTCCGTATAGATATTGCTCATACCATGCCCCAGCCAGATACCCACCACCACGCCGCTGACCACCCCGCTCAGCACGATGACCATCACCAGCTCCAGGTAATGCAGTACCACATCCCGGTTGCGATAACCAAAGGCCTTGAGCACGGCGATCTGCTCCCGCTGCATGGTCACCATGCGGCTGATCACCACGTTGAGCAGAAAGGCCGCGACACCGAGAAACAGCACCGGAAAGATCGTCGCCAGCAGGCCGAGCTGGTTCATTTCTTCCGACAGGAAGTGGTGTGAAAACTGGTCTTCGCGATCATAGGCCCCGGTGCCACCGTAGGGGGTGAGCAGTTCATCCAGGCGGTCGATGACATTCAGGGATCGGGCGCCGGCACTGAGACTCAGCACCACATCATTGAACGCGCCCTCGAGATCATAGGCGCTGCCCAGTGCCTTGCGTCCCATCCACAACACGCCATAACGCTTGAAGTCCGGGAACACGCCGCCGGGCCGCAGCTGATGGATGTATTCCGGCGACAGAGCGATACCGACAATAGTAAGCTGGCGGCGCTTGCCATTGATCAGCGCATGCAGTTTGTCGCCGGGCTGCAGGCCGTGGGCATTGGCGAAGGCTTCGGAGAGCACCACTTCATCGCTGCGGCCCGCCTCCACCAGACGACCCTTGCGCAAATAAAGCATGTTGAGCAGGGACTCGCGGCCCTCGGGGATAGACACCAAACGCCCGGTGATGGGCTCACCGAAGCCGGGCACATCCAGGTTGGCGAAGGCCACCACCCGGGTCTCTACCTTGTCCACACCGGGGATATCCGCGATGCGCGCACGCAGACTTTGCGGCGCGCGCTTGAGGGAGGAAAACACCTCGGCGAAGCGGTAATCCTGATAATAGGTGGCGCGGGTCAGCTGCAGCGAATCCAGCGTGCTGAGAAACATGATAAAGGTCGCCACACCCGACATGATGACCAGGCCGATGGCGAAGGCCTGACCCTTCAGGCGCCAGAGGTCGCGCCACATTTTTTTGTTGAGCGTCGACATGGCAGCGATACCCTTACCAGTTCAGCGCCTTGGGCGGCTGCTTGCTGGCATTGCTCAGCACCTGCGTGATGCTGCCGTCGTAGAGATGAAACACCCGATCGGCCATGTCGGCGATAGCGGCGTTGTGGGTGATCACCGCGGTGGTGGTGCCCAGCTCACGGTTTACCCGCTCGATGGCCTCCAGCACGATGATGCCGGTGGTGATATCCAGCGCACCGGTGGGCTCATCGCACAATAAGACATTGGGCCGCTTGGCAATGGCGCGGGCAATGGCTACGCGTTGTTGCTCACCACCGGAGAGCTGGGAGGGGAAGTGATCCATGCGGTCACGCAGATCCACCATCGCCAGCGCCTCTTCGGGCGCCAGCGGGTGCTCCGCGATCTCGGTGACCAGGGCCACGTTCTCGCGCGCCGTGAGACTGGGAATGAGGTTATAGAACTGAAACACGAAGCCCACATGCTCGCGGCGGTAGTTGGTGAGCGTGGTGTCGTCGTAGATGCTGAGATCGTGATCGCCATACACCACCGTGCCGTCGGTGGGCGTATCCAGACCGCCGAGGATGTTGAGCAGGGTGGACTTGCCGCTGCCCGACGGCCCGAGCAGCACCACGAATTCCCCGGCATGGAGATCCAGATCCACCCCGCGCAAGGCCTGAACCTGCACCTCACCCATTTGATAGATCTTGGTGACTCCGCGCACCCGAAATATGGACTCGGTCTGTCTCTCTGAGCGCTGTGCGGTAATGTCCATGCCTTTCCACATTCCCTATGCGGGTTTCCCTTAAGCTTAGCTTAGTAGGGTGGACACCGCCCACCCATGAACGGCTTCCATCACCGGAAATGGTGGGCGGTGCCCACCCTACCAAACCAAGTTTAGGGCACCTCTAATAACGACTTGCGGCCTCTGGCCTACAGGCGGGTTCGCCATCAAGGCGCAACTCTGCAGGCAGGCTGGTTGTCCTTCACAAGCAAGCCAACACCGCGACAGCTCTTGGCAGGTTGCGCAGAGACCACAAGCCGTTATTAGAGGTACTCTTTATAGTGCGAAGTCTCATTGGCGAACTTGTCCGGCCGGGAGCAAATCTTTAGTATCGGCCGCGCAGCACCCAATGACGCCGCCTGCAGCCCTGCCATCAACGGACACAAACACGCATGCCAGCATCACTTCCCACCCTGCCCGCCGACATCGACGCCGTCGTACGTCACGCCCTGGCCGAAGACATCGGCTGCGGCGATATCACCGCACGTTTGATTCCGGCGG
>CAZTPE010000190.1:0-5394 GCA_964614545.1 uncultured Ectothiorhodospiraceae bacterium | reverse complement strand
GTCCGCAAATGAACGCGAATGGACGCAAAGTGCTCTGAATAGTGAACACAGAGAATGCGTTGATGAAATGAAAGCCGGGAGGAAAGGCATGAGTGAGTGTGCCAGGATCCCACGTCTTTCCGTCATTGAGCGGCATTTAGAGCCAGGGGGCATCGTGCGCACGGCGCACACTACGGGCAGGTCTAGTGTGCGCTGTGCGCACTAATGTGGATAGGCACCATCGTGTGAATTCCATGACCCTGTAACGAGCTGAGTCGTTACACTATATTGGCGTTAATTTGCGTGTATTAGCGGACTGAAACATGAAATGTTCCGGCCAGACCGGACCTGGGAAACAAAGAGATGAAGTTCAGTGAACATTGGCTCCGTGAATGGGCGAACCCGGACATCAGCACCGACGAGCTGGCCCACCTGCTGACCCTGGCCGGGCTGGAGGTGGAGACCGTTGAGCCCGTTGCCGGTGAATTCACCGATACCGTGGTGGGGCAGGTGACGGCCATCGAGCCGCACCCCGATGCCGACAAGCTCAACGTCTGCGCTGTCGATGTCGGCCAGGATGAGCCACTGCAGATCGTCTGTGGCGCCAGCAACGTCACCGTGGACATGAGGGCGCCGGTGGCCCTGGTTGGCGCTCGTCTGCCGGGTGGCATGAAGATCAAAAAGGCCAAGCTGCGTGGTGTGCCGTCCTTCGGCATGCTCTGTTCCGAGGCCGAGCTGGGTCTGGCTGAGAGTGCCGATGGCCTGATGGCCCTGCCGGCCGATGCCCCCGTGGGCACCGATATCCGTAACTACCTGCACCTCGATGACAACACCATCGAACTGGGCCTGACGCCCAACCGTGGTGATTGCCTGAGCATCGCCGGCGTGGCACGTGAGGTCGGCGTGGTTGCCCGTACCGAGGTCACAGCCAAGGTTGTGCCCGGGATAAAGGCGGCCGTGGACACGACCTTCCCCTTGCAGGTTGAGGCCGCCGAGGATTGTCCCCGCTATGCGGGGCGCGTTATCGAAGGGATTGACCCGGCGGCGGTGACGCCCCTGTGGATGCAGGAAGCCCTGCGCCGCAGCGGCCTGCGCAGCCTGGGGCCGGTGGTCGATGTCACCAACTTTGTGTTGCTCGAACTGGGCCAGCCCATGCACGCCTTCGACCTCGACCGCCTCGACGGCGGGCTGAGCGTGCGTCATGTCACGGTCGGGGAGAAGATCACCCTGCTGGACGGGCAGGAGATCGCACTCGAGGCCGGTACCCTGGTCATCGCCGATGGTCGTGGTCCTCAGGCACTGGCCGGTATCATGGGTGGACAGGATTCCGCCGTCGGTGATGCAACGCGCAATATCTTTCTCGAAAGCGCCTTTTTCAATCCGCTGTGCGTGGCCGGACGTGCCCGTAGCCATGGCCTGCACACGGACTCCTCGCACCGTTTTGAGCGTGGTGTCGACCCGCAGCTGCAGCGCAAGGCGCTGGAGCGGGCGACGGAACTGCTGCTGAAGATCGTCGGTGGTCAGGCCGGTCCGGTGGTCGAGGTCGTGCATGCAGAGCATCTGCCGCAGCGGTCCATGATCCTGCTGCGCCGCCAGCGCATCCGCCGCATCCTCGGCACCGAGGTGCCGGATGCGGAAGTGAAAGATATCCTCACCCGCCTGGGTATGGAACTGACGGTCACGGAGGAGGGCTGGGACGTGCTACCGCCCAGCTTCCGTTTCGACATAGAAATTGAGGTGGATCTGATCGAGGAGATCGCCCGTATCCACGGCTACGAATCGCTGCCCAGCAGCCGTCCGCAGGCCAGCGCCATCATGCAGCCGCAGCCCGAGGGTCGGGTGCCGGTGACGCGTCTGCAGCAGATCCTGGTCGACCGTGGCTATCAGGAGGCCATCACCTACAGCTTCGTCGAACCGGGCCTGCTCAAGGTGCTGGATCCCCATGCAAACCCGGTGCGCCTTGCCAATCCCATCTCCGAAGACATGTCGGTGATGCGAACCAGCCTCTGGCCGGGCCTGATCAAGACTCTGGCCTACAACCTCAATCGTCAGCAGAGCAGCGCCAGATTGTTCGAGACTGGCTTGAGGTTTGTGCGACAAGATAATGAATTATCACAAGAAAGGTGTATCGCTGGACTCATCTCCGGGCCGCTGTATCCGGAGCAATGGGGCGAGCCCACACGCAGCGTTGACTTCTACGACCTCAAGGGTGACCTGGAGGCCTTGCTGGCCACCACGGGTGAGCTTGGCGACTTCCGCTTCGTGTCGGAATCGCACTCGGCACTGCACCCCGGGCAGTCGGCACGGATCCTGCGCGACGATCAGGAAGTCGGCTGGATCGGTGCGATCCATCCCGCCATCGAGAAGGAAATCGGCATCAATCAGCGCGCCTTCGTGTTTGAACTGCGCTTATCGTGCTTCGATCAGGCGGCGGTCCCGCACTTCACTCCAGTCTCTCGTTACCCCGCTATCCGTCGTGATCTGGCCCTGCTTATCGACCGCGAGATTACGGCCGCGGAGTTAGAAGCGGTGGTTCGAGAGAATGCCGATCCGACCCTCAAGAACTTCCACCTGTTTGACGTATATGAAGGCGAAGGCATTGATTCAGGAAGAAAAAGCATTGCATTCGGCTTGACGTTCCAAGATCAGTCGCGCACACTCGAGGACGGTGATATTGACCGTGCATTGTCACGGATATTGTCGGCGCTGACCGGCAAACTGGGCGCAACGCTGCGAGAATAATGAGAGATTAAGGTGTATGGCGTTAACCAAAGCGGACATGGCCGAAAGGCTCTATGAAGAACTGGGCCTCAATAAGCGCGAGGCCAAGGAAATAGTCGAACTATTCTTCGCGGAAATCAGGGATGCTCTGGAAACCGGACAGCAAGTCAAACTGTCGGGGTTCGGCAATTTTGATCTCCGCAGCAAAAATGAACGTCCCGGGCGCAATCCCAAGACGGGAGAGGAAATCCCTATCTCTGCCCGCCGTGTTGTGACGTTCAGACCTGGCCAGAAGCTCAAGGCCAGAGTAGAGGCCTATGCTGGAAGCCGCCAATAATAGTGAATTACCCACAATCCCCGGCAAGCGCTACTTTACCATTGGCGAAGTCAGTGAGCTGTGTGGAGTCAAGCCCCATGTGTTGCGTTATTGGGAGCAGGAGTTTCCCCAACTGAAGCCCGTCAAGCGCCGCGGTAATCGCCGTTACTACCAGCGTCATGACGTGCTCATGATTCGTCAGATCCGCAGTCTGCTCTATGAACACGGCTTTACTATTGGTGGTGCGCGCCAGAAACTGGATGGTGGCGAGGCCAAAGAAGACGTCAATCACAGCAAGCAGATCATCCGGCAAATGGCCAGCGAACTGGAAGATCTGCTCGAACTCCTCAAGCGTTAAATCCGCAGAAAAAACCGTTTCCTATCTGAGTCCGGCTGAAGTAGAATACGCCGCTCTGATTCGCTGCAATGGCGGTTCAGTCTATATAAGATTACTGTTTCGGGGCGTAGCGCAGCCTGGTAGCGCACCTGCATGGGGTGCAGGTGGTCGGAGGTTCAAATCCTCTCGCCCCGACCATATTTTCAATGACTTACGGGTCGTTGCCTTTACCTTTTTCTTCTCCAAAATCTGGGTCAACTTCTACAATTTTTGTCTTTAGGGTGTCGATCTTGCGGCCTTTACGGCTCCTTATATAGGCTGCAATTTGTCCTGGGTCAACATGGCCAAGTGCCAATTGGGCATTTAATTGCTGGGTAGAGAAGGTGAGCTATTTTTATATTTAGCAGGCTGGAGTAGCCAGTCGTCCGTCGATCAGAAAATACTCGATGGGAAACTGTAAATGTACTGTTTGTTCATGGGTCTTCAGAAAGGAGACTTGTGAGGTATGGGTCATACAGGTCCAGGTGGACAGATTATTGGGTGTCCTGGATGCGATTGCTGCCAGACTGAAACAGCCGAGGTTGGTTCCCCTATCGGGATCACGGGCAGAGACATATGTAAAGGCATCCACCTGAGCATCACGCATGGCATCGCCCAGTGATTGCGATACCTGGTAGTCGCTGGGGTGACTGATGTTGTCCGTGTGCTGTTGAAAGGGGGATTCTTCCAGGCGGATGCCCTGATCGCAGTTAATCCTGACCGAAAACGTGGTGTGCTCCGTGGTCAGCCTGCCACTGGGTGGCGGTGTAACCATCCCGTTCCAGAATACAAATCGGTAATACGCCGTTTCGGCCAGAGCCGTTGATTCCGTCAGCGACGCATAGAATAACCCGCTGTAGAGGCGGCTGCCGAAGCGTGATCCGTACGGCAACGGGGGATAGCGGAACGGGGTGCTGAGCAGATAGTGGTGCGGGGTTGTTGTCTCCGGGAGGGGAGGCTTACTGGTTTCCAGTAAGGATTCAAGCACCAGTTGTTCCTCGATGCTATCGACCAGGCCCAGTGTGGCGACCTGTTCCTGTGATTCGACCACCCGGGTCGCCGACAGCGCGAGGGGATGGATGTGCCGGGTTCCCTGGCAAGACTCCCAGAGCTGGCTCATACCTTGCCACGTATCGCATCCAGGTATTCCAGCACCCGCACCAGGCCCTGTACCTGTTGCATGAGTTTGGCCGGTATCCCCTGAAGGTGTCTGTTTTCAGTCCGTATCCAGTGCTGAAGATTGTCGTGGTTGCCGCCCACCATGGCATACAAGGCCCGATAGATGCGGATCACGCACAGGGCCAGTTCACCTTCTTTTGAGGTGGGGTTCAGGCAGCCCCGGGTCTTGAGCCGGGAAATCGAGCTGCGATTCAGGCCGATGGTCGCACCCAGTTCAGCCTGGGTGAGTCCCAGCTCATCCTGGGCACTGAGCAGGGCCTTGCACAAGACGTTATCGGGCTGGGGAGCGATCTTTGGCTGCAGGGTCATGGGCCTCTCTATGTGATTATATGCACATTATAGGTGCTATATATGCATATGCAACAGTTGCTGCTGATACTCCTGCTGGGAACAGTGGCATGACCGAATGATCGAGTTCTCTGCTGCCGTCACTGGAAAGGTTGATCTGCGGAACTGGGAGACGTCTCATACCTAAACATGCAGGGTGTCATTTGCCGAGATGCCTGAAAACTCAAACAAGAAGCTATGTGTTTATATTTGTTACTTGGAGAATGGTGTTCATATGAAGGCATCAAAATTTGGGCTTATTGTTTGATGACGAGTCATGTCTATCTCATCTGGCTCATTAACTTGAGCCCGATGAGCTTTTGTTTCCAATACGGGTGCTGTCTGTTAGAGCGGGGTGGGGTGCCCGCCCGGATAGGCAGACTATCGGCGCAAAGGCCGGAATTGAGAATATGAGCCGGAGAAATCGACTCACTAAATAAGAATGGCTCCCCAGCCCGGACTCGAACCAGGGACAGGCTGATTAACAGTCAGCTGC
>CAZTPE010000189.1:0-5414 GCA_964614545.1 uncultured Ectothiorhodospiraceae bacterium | reverse complement strand
GTTTCCGCTGGATCGCCAGCGGCGAGAACGTGCTGCGCAACAGTCTGGCGCAGGCCGAGAGCGATCTTCCCGAGGACGAAAACCACGTCCTGCACCGCGCCTACACGGTGGCCGACAACGACGTCGCCTGCTTCTTCCGCGACGATGGCCTGTCTGACCTGATCGGATTCAACTTTTCCGACTGGCATGCCGATGATGCAGTGGGCAACCTGCTGGCGCATCTGAACAATATCGCCGATGCCTGTGAGGGTCGGCCGGGGGCGGTGGTGTCCATCATCCTCGATGGCGAGAATGCCTGGGAGTACTACCCGGAAAACGGCTATTATTTCCTTGAAGCACTCTATCGGGGACTGGCCAATCATCCGCGCCTGAAACTGACCACCTATGCGGAAATGCTGCAGGACGACTTGCCGACAGCAAACATTTCCCGTCTGGTGGCCGGCAGTTGGGTATACGGCACCTTCTCCACCTGGATTGGTGATGCCGACAAGAACCGTGCCTGGGACATGCTCGGCGATGCCAAACACTGTTTCGACAAGGTGATTGCCAGTGGGCGGCTCAGCGATGAACAGCGCCGGGCCGCCGAGCGTCAGCTGGCCATCTGCGAGGGCTCGGACTGGTTCTGGTGGTTTGGTGACTACAACCCGGCCGAGGCCGTGAGGGACTTCGAGCGCTTGTTCCGCAGCCAGCTGTCTGCCCTCTATTTTCTGTTGGGCGAGGAGCTGCCGGAATATCTGTCACATGTGTTTGCCCGCGGCGGTGGGCAGCCGCAGACCGGCGGTGTCATGCGCCGGGGCTCTGAGCACTGACTTGTAAAATTTTTGACCAGGAACCAATGTGACCCATCCCGTTCTTTCCCGCCGGCGTGCCGGCATCCTGTTACACCCCAGTTCGCTACCTGCCACGGCCTCCGAGGCCGGCCGCGAACTGCTGGGTACCCTGGGGCCCTCGGCCTACCGTTTCGTGGACTTTCTGCAGGCGGCACAAATCAGCGTCTGGCAGGTGCTGCCCCTGGGGCCGACTCTGGATGATCTGTCACCCTACATGAGCACCTCGGTGCATGCCGGCAATCCCAATCTCATCAGTCTTGACCTGTTGCGTGAGTGGGGCTGGCTGGACGATGAGGCCCTGCCTGCCCACGTCTTGCGGCAGGTCAGGCTGGAAGCCGCCCATGAGGGATTCGATGCACGCGCCAGTGAGTACGACCAGCAGGAGTACCGAGACTTTTGCGAGCGTCACCGTGCCTGGCTGGATGATTACGCCACCTACGAGGCACTGCGCGATGATTTCCAGCGGGCACCCTGGTTCCAGTGGCCGCAGGCCCTGCGCGACCGCGACAATCAGGCCCTGGCCGAGGTCAGCGAACGCCTGCAGCCCTGCATTGAGCAGGTACGCTTCGAACAGTTCGTGTTCTTCCGTCAGTGGTTGGGGCTGAAGCACTACGCCAATGCGCGTGGCATTGACCTGTTTGGCGACATGCCCATCTTCGTCTCCCACGACAGCGCCGAAGTCTGGGCGCACCGCGAATACTTCGATCTCGATGACAATGGCCATCCCATCACCATCGCCGGCGTGCCGCCGGACTATTTCTCCGACACCGGGCAGCGCTGGGGCAACCCGCACTACCGCTGGGAGCGCATGGCCGAGGATGGCTATCTGTGGTGGATCAAACGCATGCGCACCGCGCTGGAGCTGTTCGATTTGGTGCGCATTGATCACTTCCGTGGCTTCGAGGCCTATTGGTCCATTTCCGGTGATGCCGAGACGGCCATTGAGGGCCACTGGCTGCCCGGTCCCGGCAATGCTCTGTTCAAGGCCCTGCAGGCGGCCTTTCCCTACCTGCCGGTGGTGGCCGAAGACCTGGGCGTAATCACGCCGGAAGTGGAAGCCCTGCGGGAATGCTGGGACTTCCCCGGCATGAAGATCCTGCAGTTCGCCTTCGACGGCAGCCCCGGCAACCCCTATCTGCCGCACAACCACCGCAAAAACGCCGTGGTCTACACCGGCACCCACGACAACGACACCACCCCGGGCTGGGCGCAGCAGCTTAGCGATGACAGCAAGCACTACATCTGTGACTACCTGGGCTGCAATGCCGCCTCCCTGCCGTGGGGACTGATCCGCGCCGCCATGGCCTCCACTGCGCGGTTGGCGGTGGTGCCGCTGCAGGACTTTCTTGGTCTCGGTAGCGAGGCGCGCATGAACGTGCCCGGCGAGCAGGAAGGCAACTGGCGCTGGCGTTTCAGCTGGGACCAGATGCCGGCGGATCTGGACGGTCGCGTGGCACACCTGGTACGCCTGTATGGACGCGCCCCTCTAGGCTGACGAACCTTTTTCGCCCGACCATTGGAGAGGGTCTGCGATGTTGGCCAGCACCCACCACTAAGGCCCAATGACATTGTGGGAGCGGCTTCAGCCGCGAAGAAAGCCGGATTACCCATCGCGGCTGAAGCCGCTCCCACAGGCCAATGCTTTCCTGCCTATATACTTGCCCTGAAGTTCTTTGCGGGTATGGCCCTATGGAAAAGGGACTACAGCCAGATCATGTAGCCCGTTTCAAAGCGGTGCGCCAGCAGCGGATGGAAGGGATGGATGCGCAGCTGGTAATACTGCAGACCGGATAGATCCGGGCTGAGGTTCAGCTTGAAGACGGTCTCGCCGGCATTCGTGTTGCCGTCCGGGCTCAGGGCGTAGTTTTCCCGAATGGTAACATCGCCATTGTGATCCTCGGTTCCCACCAGGCATTCCACGATGACATCTTCCGGCTGCAGTCCGTTGAGATTGGCGGTGATGCGCAGGGGGATACTTTCACCACTCTTGACCTGTGTGGGCGGCTCTTCGAGCTGGCGCAGGCTGACGCCGGGCCAGGCTTGGCGAATCAGCGTCTTCCAGCGGGCAAGTTCGGTGGCGCCGGAAAAGTCGCTTTCCGCCATGCGCGCCTGATGGCGGGCGGCCGGGCCATACATCTGCCGCACATAATCGCGCATCATGCGCTGGGCATTGAAGTGCGGAATGGTGGTGCGCATGGAGGCCTTGGACATGCGTACCCAGCCCTCTGAATAGCCGCGGCCATTGTGATCGTAGTAGAGCGGAATGACCTCCTTTTCCATGATGTCGAGCAGATCCTTGGCCTCTTCCTGGTCGCGATAGGCGGGTTCAAATTCCGGCCCGTGCGGGGTGATGCCCCAGCCGTTGTCGCCCCGAAAACCCTCACCCCACCAGCCGTCCAGCACACTGAGATTGATCGCGCCGTTGATGCCCGCCTTTTCGCCTGAGGTGCCGCTGGCCTCCATGGGGTATTCCGGCGTGTTGAGCCACACGTCGACACCGGTCACCAGCTTGCGCGCCAGCGACATGTCGTAGCCCTCCAGCAGCAGCACCCGACCCTCAAACTCGGGTTGGCGGGAAAATTCATAGATGGTGCGAATCAGCGCCTGTCCCGGTTGATCCTTGGGGTGGGCCTTGCCGGCAAAGATCAGGATCACCGGCCGATCCGGATCGTTGAGCAGGCGTGACAGGCGCTGCGGATCGGAGAACAGCAGCGCGGCACGCTTGTATGTGGCGAAGCGGCGTGCAAAGCCCATGATCAGGGTGTCGGTGTCGGTAGGCTCGATATGTTTCAGCAGACGCTTGATCTGTGCCTCGCTGCAGCCGTTGCGGTGATGCTGATGCAGGGCGCGGCGATGCACGCCTTCCAGCATCTCGCTTTTCAGCGACTGGCGCAGGCTCCAGTAACGGTGATCGGGAATCTCGTCGATGATCTTCCAGTAATCGGCGTTGTTGAGTTCGTTGCGCCACTGCGGGTAACGTACGTCGAGCAGGTTGACCCACTCGCGGGCGAGAAAGGTCGGCACGTGCACACCGTTGGTGATGTGGCCGATGGGGTTCTCCTCGGTGGGGATCTGCGGCCAGATGTAGCTCTCCATCTTCGCCGCGAACTTGCCGTGGATGCGCGAGACGCCGTTGTGAAAGCGTGAGCCGCGCAGCGCCAGCGAGGTCATATTGAAATTGCCCTTGTTGTGGTCGGCGCCCTCGCCCAGGGCCATGAAGGTGTCGATGTCCATACCCAGCTGCGGGATGTAGCTACCCAAATAATGTTCGATGGTGTGGCGGTCGAAGATGTCATGGCCCGCGGGCACTGGCGTATGGGTGGTGAACACGGTGCCTGCCGCCACCTGCTCCAGGGCTTGAGTCCGATCCATGCCTGTATGGGTGAACTGCCGGCAGCGTTCCAGTATCTGAAAGGCGGAGTGGCCCTCGTTGATGTGCCATACGCTCGGCTTCAGGCCCAGTGCGAGCAGGGCGCGCACGCCGCCGATGCCGAGGACGATCTCCTGCTGGATGCGGGTGCTCTTGTCACCGCCGTAGAGGCGATAGGTGATGGAACGATCCTGTTCGCTGTTTTCCGGCAGATCTGTATCCAGCAGGTACAGGCAGATGCGCCCGGCCTGGGCCTGCCAGACCTTGACCTGGATGTCGTGGGCATTGGCCTGCACCGTGACGCGGATTTCCTTGCCCTCGGCATTGGTGGCGGGGGCCAACGGCAGGTCGCGGAAATCGGTGGTGGCGTAGTGGGCGCCCTGATTGCCGTGATTGTCGATGGTCTGGCGGAAATAGCCCTGCCGATAGAGCAGGCCGATGGCGATGAAGGGCACGCCCATGTCGCTGGCGGCCTTGCAGTGGTCGCCGGCGAGAATACCGAGGCCACCGGAATAGATGGGCAGACTCTCATGCAGGCCGAATTCAGCGCAAAAATAGGCTACCAAGTCGTGTTTGGGGTCGAGCAGGCTGGCCTCTGAGGCCGGGGGTTGCTGCAGGTAATTGTCGTAGGCCGTCAGTGCGCGATAATAATCATCGAGAAAGATGCGGTCTTCGGCGGCCTTTTCCAGTCGCTGCTGGGCAACACGGCGCAGAAACAGCTTGGGGCTATGGCCCACCTGTTCCCACAGGCCCGTGTCCAGGCGGTAAAACAGCGAGCGTACATTGCGGTCCCAGGTGTAAAGCAGGTTGTTGGCCAACTCTTCGAGACGGCCGATCCTGGGTGGGATGCGGGGTTGGACTTCGAGTGAAAAACGGGTGCCCGGCATGGCGCTGAAGTCCTCCTGAGACTAAGAGCTGACAGGAGAAACATACCACTCCCGGTGCAAAATGCCGATGCCAAATTACCGCTGGGCGGAACGGTGGTCTGAGCTGGGGTCAGGCGGGAAACTGACGAGCCAGTAATTCGAGATCCGGGCCGGCGGTGATGGTGGCCTCCAGGGCAGTTTCGGCATCCTCGGCAGACAGGTTCAGAGCGGCGAGCAGCTCCTCCGGCAGTTCATCAGATTCCGCATCGCCAATACCATGCCGCTTGAGCAGGCGGTCGGCCACCAGCACGGTGTGGGCATAGCTGGCGTGTTCGCCCGTGTATCGGG
>CAZTPE010000188.1:0-5420 GCA_964614545.1 uncultured Ectothiorhodospiraceae bacterium | reverse complement strand
CGCGGATTCTGGCCTGCTCCACCCGTGGCCGGCAGAACTACAGTGAGGTGACCTATGGGCCGGATGATGCGTTGTTGTTCGGCCCGGAGACACGCGGCCTGCCGGATGCGGTGCTGGACGGTCTGCCCGCGGATCAGCTGTTGCGCATCCCCATGCGGCCGGACAATCGCAGCCTGAATCTGTCCAACGCGGTGGCGATTATCGCCTTCGAGGCCTGGCGGCAGGCCGGCTTCGCCGGCAGTGTTGAATGTTGAATATTTAGTGTTTAATGGGCGCTTTCTTCCAATTCAACATTAAACACTAAGCATTCAACATTGAGCCTCAAAGACCTTCGGCCTTCTGCTCGCGAGTCAGCAGGGCATGCACCGCCGCCTTCGGCGCGCATGCCTCGTACAGCACGGCATGCACCTGTTCGGTAATGGGCATCTCGACGCCCTGACTCAGGGCCAGATCATGCACCTCGCGCGCGGTCTGCACGCCTTCCACCACTTGATCGATATCGGCCAGCGCGGCCTCCAGCGTATTGCCACGACCCAGCGCCAAACCCAGGCGACGGTTGCGTGACTGGTCATCGGTGCAGGTCAGCACCAGATCACCCAGCCCGGCCAGGCCCATGAAGGTCTCGTGCTGACCACCGAGGGCATCGCCGAGGCGCATGATTTCGGCCAGACCGCGTGTAATCAGGGCGCTGCGGGCATTGGCGCCGAAGCCCAGACCGTCGGAAATGCCGGCGGCGATGGCGAGTACGTTTTTCACCGCCCCGCCCACTTCCACGCCCGGCACATCGGAACTGGTGTAGGCGCGAAAGGTGTTGCTATGCAGACGTTCGGCGACGAAGTAAGCATAATCCGCATCTTTCGAGGCCACGGTCAGTGCCGTCGGCAGGCCCACGGCCACCTCGCGGGCGAAGGTGGGGCCGGATACCACGGCCATGGTTTGCGCCTCACCCAGTACTTCTTCCACCACCCGGTGCAACAGTTTACCGGAGCCGGATTCCAGCCCCTTGGTAGCCCACATCAGGCGAGCATCGGTGCGCAGGTGCGGCTGCATGGCCAGGAGTATGGCGCGGAAGGCGTGACTGGGAACAACGACGAGAATGTCGCGCACGCCCTGCACGGCGCCGGCCAGGTCATCACTGAGTTGCAGACTGTCCGGTAGCGGTACACCCGGCAGGTAGCGCGCGTTGACACACTCAGCCTGCAGGCTGGCCATGTGCCGGGGGTCGTGCCCCCAGAGGGTGGCAGGACGCCCACCGCGGGCCAGCTGGATGGCCAGGGCGGTGCCCCAGGAACCGGCACCGAGAACGGTAACGGGTGTCACGTTGATATCGGCCAAGGTCTAATGAACGGCTGTTTCGCCGTCACCCTGGGTTTGCGGAGCCTGCTGGCGCTGCAGATGTTCAGTGTACATGGCGTCGAAATTCACCGGGCCCAGCAGCATCTGCGGGAAGCCGCCCTTGGCGACCAGGTCGGAAATGGCTTCGCGCGCATAGGGGAAAAGGATGTTGGGACAATAGCTGCCCAGCATATGGGCACGCTCTTCGTCGCCGAAACCAGCCACGGTGAACACGCCAGCCTGCTGCACTTCCACCAGATAGGCGGTCTTATCACCCAGCTTGGCGGTGACCGTAACGGTCAGCACCACGTCGTGGACATTCTCGCCCAAGGCTTTGCCCGATGACTGCAGTTCGACGTTGACCGTGGGCTCCCACTTTTCGGTGAAGATGGCCGGGGAGTTGGGGGTTTCAAAGGAGATGTCTTTGAGGTAGATCTTTTGCAGGGCGAACTGCTGTTGCGACGGATCACCCTGTGCGGTGACTTCTTGCTCTGGCTCTGACATGGTGGTAATTCCGAGTACGGGGCCCGTGTGGGGCCGTTTCAAACGTGCGGGAAGTCTACTGGCTCACCAGCGAAATTGAAACCGGTGGACCCGGCACACTTGCACCTCAGAGGTGTTGGCGTGCCCAGGCCAGCAGATTGCCCAGATCCAGGGCGCCGGACATGCGCGCCGCTTCCTGGCCGTTTTTGTAGAGAATGAGGGTGGGGATGCTACGAATGCCGAGCTGAGAGGAAAGCTGCTGCTCTTCTTCACTGTTGATTTTGATCAGCCGCACCTGCGGCTCGAGCTGCTGCGCGGCCTGCGCGAACACCGGCGCCATCATCTTGCACGGCCCGCACCAGGCGGCCCAGAAATCCACCAGCAGCGGCAGATCACCCTTGCTCAGGTGACGCTGGAAACGGGCGGTATCCAGGGCCAGCGGCTGGCCGGTGAAGAGGGGCCGGTGGCAAACCCCGCACTGGGGGCCGGCACTCAGTTTTGCCTGCGGCACACGATTGATACCGTCACAGTGGGGACACACAATATGCAGGGAATCGGCCATGAATTTCCTCCGGGTTGTGAATGCGGTTACGTCAGGCCTCCGCCACTCATGACCCGCGAACGCCCAGCACTTCATCCAGTTCGCCCTGTGCGTCCAGGGCATGAATACCATCGCAGTCGCCGATGTGCCTGCCATCGACAAAGACCTGCGGCACGGAATCCGCGCCGGCTTTCTGCGTCATCTCCTGGCGCAGCTCGGGCTTTCCGCCAACGTCTATTTCAATATAGGCAACACCCTTGTCTTTCAAGAGCTGGATGGCGCGTACGCAGAAAGGACAGTGCGCAGCGGTGTAAATGGTGATCTCCGGACCGTGGGTGCTTTCCTCTGTCCGCGCTGTCTCTTCTGGCGGCAACGCTAGTTCATCGGCCGGCGCATCCTGAC
Source organism: uncultured Ectothiorhodospiraceae bacterium (assembly GCA_964614545.1). GTDB lineage: Bacteria > Pseudomonadota > Gammaproteobacteria > SZUA-152 > SZUA-152 > DRQN01. The sequence continues at coordinate 2,659 of CAZTPE010000188.1, read as the reverse complement.
CGATGGCCTTGGTTTCTTCTCGCTCCTTGGCCTTCTTCTTGGCCTTGGTCTTTTTCTTGTCCACCTCCTTGTCCGTAGGCTCGTCAGCGGCCGGTTTCGGCGGCTTTCCCTTCTCCGTGGTCAGCGGCATGTTGGCGCTCTGCCAGGCCATGATGCCGCCGGCGAGGTTGTATACCTGTTCAAAGCCCGCCTTTCTCAGGGTGCCCGCTGCCTGCGCAGAACGGGAGCCAGTGCGGCATACGATCACGACGGAGGAGTGCTTGTACGCCGCCAGCTGTGACAGGCTGCTGGATAACATGCCCAGCGGAACGTGCATGGAATTGATGATATGGCCATCCTGATATTCCTTGTCCGTACGCACATCCAGCACCAGGGCATTCTGGTGATTGATCAGCTGCAGGAGCTCCATGGGACCCACAGCCTTGGAAGCACCGGGACCGACGTAGGAACGAACCAGCATAAAAAGGATGATGGCCAGGGCCAGAAGTAGGGGCCAGTTAGTGACGAAGAAAGTGCTGAATTGCTGCATGATATTTTTGAATCGCTTGAGTGGAAAGTGGGCGGACGATATAGCGGAAAGGCGGGAAACTCAAGCCGCAGACGTACCGCTGGACGGTATCGCCGGCGCCTACTGTCGCCTCAGGGTGCCTACTTTTGGTGGTGTCTGGACACGTTTGGGGGGCTCTTCATCCGACAATATAATGTGGTTGATGTACTTAGGAGCCTGCTGGCGTTAATCGGCGGAACAGAAAACCTCGCGCATCATACTGATGAGACGCAGGGTTCGCGCATCACCTACGCGGTAATAGACACGGTTGGCGTCCTTGCGGGACATCAGGATGCCCTTGTCACGCAGAATGGCCAGATGTTGGGATATGTTGCTCTGCGAGGTACCCACCATGCCGACGATGTCCTGCACGCTAACCTCCTTACTACCCAGGGCGCAGAGAATCTTCAGCCGCAAGGGGTGCGACATCGCCTTGATGGAACGTGATGCACGCTCGATATCCTCATCGCGAGTAATTAAACGTTCCGAGTCATTCATAGCAAAACCCCCTGATTTGGCCGGCACCAGGAGCCTGAATTACTGACACCAGCGGACATACGCCGCTCCCCTAGCAATATTACCAAAGTAAAATACAGTAATATATGACTGCGTTAATCCAGAATAGTCCGAAACACTAATAATCAAAAGGTTTTTTATCGTCTGATCCGCCCGCTGGATCGCCCTTCATGCTTTCCAGGCAGGGTGAAAATCGTTTAAAATTCCGCTCTTCGGCGCAAGTTGCGCAAGCAAAAGAAGATGATACGAATCCATGTCCACACCTCCCTCCCCGATGATCGCCATCATTCTCGACGGCTGGGGCTATAGCGAAGATCCTGAAGCCAACGCCATCTACAGCGCACGCAAGCCGCAGTGGGACAAGCTCTGGGCACAGCATCCGCACACCCTCATCAAGGGCTCCGGGGCGGAAGTCGGCCTGCCCAGCGGGCAGATGGGTAATTCCGAGGTCGGCCACCTGAACCTGGGCGCCGGGCGCGTGGTGTATCAGGAATTCACCCGCGTCAGCCGCGCCATCCGCACCGGCTCGTTTTTCACCAACCTGACCCTGACCAACGCCGTCGATCAGGCCATCGAGAATGACAAGGCCCTGCACATCCTCGGCCTGCTGTCGGACGGCGGCGTTCACAGCCACGAAGAACACATCCAGGCCATGATCCGCCTGGCGGTGGAACGCGGTGCCAAGCGCGTCTACCTGCACGCCTTCCTCGACGGCCGCGACACGCCACCGCGGAGCGCCGAAACCTACATCGCCAACATGCAGAAAATATTCGATGAACTGGGCGGCGGTCGTTTTGCCTCCATCATCGGGCGTTACTATGCCATGGATCGTGACCACCGCTGGCCGCGCATCCAAGCGGCCTACGACCTCATCACCCAGGGCAAGTCCGAGTACCGGGCCCGGGATGCGCTGAGCGCACTGCAGGCCGCCTATGAACGCGGTGAAAGCGATGAATTCGTCCTCGCCACGGCCATCGTGCCCGAGGGCGAAAAGCCGGTCACCATTGAAGATGGCGACGTGATGGTGTTCATGAACTACCGTTCCGACCGCGCGCGCCAGATCACCCGCCCCTTCATCGAGGCGGACTTCGACTGCTTCGAGCGCACCGCCAAGCCGAAGCTGGGCGCCTTCATCAGCCTCACGGAATACAGCGCCGACTTCGACGTCCCCGTGGCCTTCCCACCCGAACGGTTGAAGAACGTTTTCGGCGAATACATCGCCGAGCACGGCCTACGCCAGCTGCGCATCGCCGAGACGGAGAAATACGCCCACGTCACCTTCTTCTTCAACGGTGGCCGTGAAGAACCCTTCGAGGGCGAAGACCGCATCCTCGTCCCCTCACCCAACGTCGCCACCTATGACGAACAACCGGAGATGAGTGCACCCGAACTCACCGACAAACTGATCACCGCCATCGAAAGCGGCAAGTACGACACCATCATCTGCAACTACGCGAATCCGGATATGGTTGGACACACCGGCAAGTTCGATGCAACGGTGAAGGCCATCGAGGCCCTGGACAGCTGCCTGGGCCGCGTCATCGAGGCCCTGCAGAAGGTGGGCGGCGAGGCGCTGATCACCGCCGACCACGGCAA
>CAZTPE010000187.1:0-5455 GCA_964614545.1 uncultured Ectothiorhodospiraceae bacterium | reverse complement strand
GTGGTCTGGCCATCCACGCCAATGGATTCTCCCCAAAAGAGTGTCCCGTCTTCCAGAGCCAATAACGCCGGTTTTCTCAAGCTGACCTCCGCCATAGATACGCCACTTTAGATGTGCAAAGCGGGAGGGACGATGGCTCGTCCTTCCCGCTCATGTTCAATGCCGACTTGAACCGGCCTAGTTTACTCGATTGCCCTCTCGGGCGTCTATATCGAGCACGACATCCGGCGACGATTGTTGAACATGCATAGAAAACACACAACAGGAGGGTTTGTCGCATCCCGAACCCCACGAACTGAACCGGAGATTCAACCACCCTCAATAACAGCACATCATCTACTGACACTATGCTGTCAGTAGGGGGCTGCTAGACTCATCGCTTACTCACAAATACAAGGAGGACTGTCATGAGCGATACAATGAAGCAACCCGGCGCATTCAGCTGGAATGAACTCACCACCACGGATATCAATGGCGCAAAGGCGTTTTACTCTGAACTACTGGGCTGGACCATGGACGACCTGCCCTCAGGGGATATGACCTACACCATGCTGAAGGCCGGCGAGCAGGAAGTCGGTGGCATGATGGCGACGCCGCCGGAAGCGGCCGGAATGCCGGCAATGTGGGGCAGCTATGTCACCGTAGAAGATGTTGACGCCCAGGCGGGCAAGGCGGAGACGCTGGGCGGCAAAGTACTGGTGCCGCCACGGGATATTCCAAATGTTGGTCGCTTTTGCGTGATCCAGGACCCCCAGGGCGCCACCCTGTCGTTGATCACCTACGTGTAAAACACAACCCATTCGGCGTGGCGCATGGCCATGACTTCAGATTTGATCATGCGCCACCCCGTCATTGAGCAGCTTCCATATCCAGAGGTCATCGTGCGCATGGCGCACGCTACGGGCTATCTCCCTCATTGATTGATGCCAAAATTATGCATAATCCTTATGCGTAAGTTACAAGGACTGAGGCCAACACTATGCGTACAACACTAAACATCGATGATCAGCTATTCGAGGAAGCCGTTCGCCTGACAGGCGTAAAAGAGAAAACCGCCCTGCTGCGTGAAAGCCTCAAAGCCCTGATCCAGCGCGAGAGCGCACGGCGACTTGCACTACTGGGCGGCAGTGAGCCAAGTCATCGTGCGCATGGCGCACGCTACGAGCAGGTGTAGTGTGCGCTGTGCGCACAATTATGGATAGAAATCTCCTTGTGAATTCCATGACCCTGTAGCGAGCTGAATAGTACTGAATCAGAATTTTTAGCTACAGCTCCAACACATCCTGCATGTCATATAACCCGGCCTCGCGCCCGACCAGCCACTGTGCGGCACGCACCGCACCACTGGCAAAGGTCATGCGCGACGAAGCCTTGTGGGTGATCTCCACCCGCTCGCCGATATCGGCGAACATCACCGTGTGCTCGCCGACGATATCACCGGCACGGATGGTCTCGAAACCGATGGTCTTGCGATCACGCTCGCCGGTGCGGCCTTCGCGGCCGTAAACAGCACACTCTTTCAGATCACGGCCTAAAGTTTTTGCCACCACCTCGCCCATGGCCAGGGCGGTGCCGGAGGGGGCATCGACCTTGTGACGATGATGGGCCTCGATGATCTCGATATCCACCTCGTCGCCCAGCACCTTCGCCGCCATCTCCAAAAGCTTCAGGCACAGGTTTACGCCCACGCTCATGTTGGGGGCGAAGACAATGCCGATCTCCTGCGCCGCATCGGCCAGCTCGGCCTTCTGCGCGTCCGTCAGGCCGGTGGTGCCGATGACCATGGCGGCGCCACGCGCACGACACACAGCCAGATTGGCCATGGTGACCTCGGGCAGAGTGAAGTCGATCAACACGTCGAAATCGTCGGCCGACTGCAAATCATCCACCACGGCCACATCCAGCCTGCCGATACCCGCCAGCTCACCGGCGTCGCTGCCCACCAGTGAACTGCCGGCCCGTTCGATGGCCGCGGCAACAGTGGCACCCTCCGTTTGCTGCACGGCCTCCAGCAGGGTCTTGCCCATACGGCCGGCCGCGCCGGCAATGGCTACTTTGATCATGTCTCTCCCGAAGTGTTTTCTCTAGGGGGTGTTCTCAATGAATTTGGTGGGCAGTGCCCACCCTACACAGCCGTCTTCGCAAAGATTACCAACTGATATAGGCGTATCCATCTTCCTGCAATGCCATCAGATCCGAGGCCCCCACTTCCACGATGCTGGCAAAGGGCAGCATGTCCTTCGCCTCCCAGCCCAGCGCCTTCATGGTGTTGCCGCAGGCGTGGAATTCCACCCCGTACTGGCTCAGGCTGGACACACGCTGACGGGTTTCCTCGCTCACCGGCCGCTGGGGTTCCTTTGCCAGAATGTGCAGGCCCGGGCCGATGGCCACCACCACGATGTGGATATTGTCGCCATATTTGCGCAACATGGCGCCGACGGAAAACAGCACCGCTTTCTGATAGGCCTCGTCGGCCTTATTGAACTGGTAAACCAGCTTGTGATCCGGTGGATCACCGGGGAAACGCAGCTCTTCGTCTTCATCACCCGCGAAGGCCGCGCCAGTTACCCCAACGCTGAGCAGGGTGACCAGTAGGGTGGCCAAAAAACACCGGCGCCCGTGAACCTCGCTGCCGGTCTGATCCATTCCACCCATGATGCCGCCCCTCACAGATCAATAATCTGCTTTGTCTTTATGTTATAACTTAATGTCTTCAAAGAACTTCTTTACCCCGTCCAGCCACGAATGCTCCTTCGGGCGGTGGGTGCTGCTGCCCGACATCGTGCCATCGAGTTCGCGCAGCAGGTCTTTCTGTTTCTGGTTCAGATTGACCGGCGTTTCGATCAACACCCGACACAGCAGGTCGCCCACCGGGCCACCGCGCACCGATTTCACGCCCTTGCCGCGCAGCTTAAACAGGCGTCCGCTCTGCGTCTCGGCGGGGATCTTCAGCTTGACCCGGCCATCCAGGGTCGGCACCTCCAGGTCACCACCCAGAGCCGCAGTAACGAAGCTGATGGGCACCTCGCAGTAGAGGTCATTATCTTCACGCACGAAGATGGGATGTTCCTTGACGCTGATCTGCACATACAGATCACCCGCCGGCGCACCGCGCCCCCCGGCCTCGCCCTCGCCGGCCAGGCGGATGCGATCACCATTGTCCACCCCCGCCGGCACCTTCACCGAGAGGGTTTTCTGCTCTTCCACACGACCCTGCCCGTGACAGGTGGTGCAGGGATCCTTGATCATCTGTCCGCTGCCACGACACTGCGGGCAGGTCTGCTGCAGGGAGAAAAAGCCCTGCTGCATTCGCACTTGGCCGATACCGCCGCAGGTGGTGCAGGTGGTCGGTGAGGTGCCCTTCTTGGCGCCGCTACCGCCACAGTTGGAACAGCTCACGGAGGTCGGCACACGGATCTTGACCGTGGTGCCGCGTACGGCCTCCTCCAGGGTCAACTCCAGGTGATAACGCAGATCAGCGCCACGACGGGCCCGCTGCTGCCCACCGGCGCCGCCCCGGCTGCCGCCGAAGATATCACCAAACACATCGCCAAAGATGTCGCTGAAGCTGGCGCCACCGGCCGCACCCGGCCCGCCACCGCCCATCCCCGCATCCACACCGGCATGGCCAAACTGGTCATAAGCCGCGCGCTTCTGGGCATCGGAAAGCACCTCGTAGGCCTCCTTGGCCTCCTTGAATTTTTCTACCGCCTCGGCATTGTCGGGATTGCGGTCTGGATGATGCTTCATGGCCTGCCGCTTGAAGGCCTTTTTCAGCTCGACCTCGGTGGCATTGCGCTCTACACCGAGTACTACGTAGTAATCACGTTTGGACATATTATTTTAACTACAGTTAGTTACAGGCAATTCGGAATATTTTTCTTTAGATGGCGCAACGCGACAGGTGGGAAAACCCACCTGTCGCGTCTTGCCTGACTCTGACTATACCGTCATCGGGACTCGCCCAGGATCACTTCTTGTCGTCTTTGACTTCCTCGAACTCGGCATCGACGACATCGTCCTTGCCGGCAGTCGACTGGGCGCCGGCATCATCAGCGCCGGCGGCGCCGGCCCCCGCAGTCTGGGCACCTTCACCCTGCTGCGCGTAGATCCGTTCGGCCATCTTGCCGGAAGCCTCGACAAGTACCTTGGTCTTGGCCTCAATGGCATCCTTGTCGTCACCCTTGAGGGCCTCTTCCAGATCCTTGATGGCGGCCTCGATGGCCTCCTTCTCGCCGGCTTCCATCTTGTCGCCCAGCTCGTCCATGGACTTCTTGGTGGCGTGAATCAGGTTTTCAGCCTGATTGCGCGCATCCACCAGTTCGTGGAACTTGCGGTCTTCCTCGGCATGGGCCTCGGCGTCCTTGACCATTTGTTCGACTTCTTCATCGCTCAGACCACTGGATGCCTTGATGACGATGGACTGTTCCTTGCCGGTCGCCTTGTCCTTGGCTGATACGTGCAAGATACCGTTGGCATCGATGTCGAAGGTCACCTCGATCTGCGGCACACCGCGCGCTGAGGGCGGAATGTCGGACAGATCGAAACGGCCCAGCGACTTGTTGGCCGAGGCCATTTCACGCTCGCCCTGCAGCACGTGCACGGTGACCGCGGTCTGGTTATCTTCCGCCGTGGAGAAAACCTGATTCGCCTTGGTCGGAATCGTCGTATTCTTCTCGATGAGCTTGGTCATCACACCGCCCATGGTCTCGATGCCGAGGCTCAGCGGGGTGACGTCGAGCAACAGCACGTCCTTCACCTCGCCGCCCAGCACGCCGCCCTGAATGGCCGCGCCGACAGCCACAGCCTCATCGGGATTGACGTCCTTACGCGGCTCACGGCCGAAGAATTCCTTCACCTTCTCCTGCACCTTGGGCATACGGGTCTGGCCACCGACCAGGATCACGTCGTCCACTTCACTGGCGGACAGACCGGCATCCTTCAGCGCCAGCTTGCAGGGCGCGATGGAACGCTCGATGAGCTCTTCCACCAGCGACTCCAGCTTGGCGCGGGTCATCTTGATGTTGAGATGCTTCGGGCCACTGGCATCGGCCGTGATGTACGGCAGATTGATGTCAGTCTGCTGGGTCGAGGACAGCTCGATCTTGGCCTTCTCGGCACCCTCTTTCAGGCGCTGCAGGGCCAGTGGATCATTGCGCAGATCGATGCCCTGATCCTTCTTGAATTCAGCGACCAAGTAGTCAATCAGGCGCTGGTCGAAGTCCTCACCACCGAGGAAGGTGTCACCGTTGGTGGACAGCACTTCAAACTGGTGCTCGCCATCGATCTCGGCGATCTCGATGATGGAGATATCAAAGGTACCACCACCCAGGTCGTAGACGGCAATCTTGACGTCGCCACGCTTCTTGTCCAGACCGTAGGCGAGTGCCGCCGCGGTCGGCTCGTTGATGATGCGCTTGACGTCCAGGCCGGCGATACGGCCCGCGTCCTTGGT
>CAZTPE010000186.1:0-5458 GCA_964614545.1 uncultured Ectothiorhodospiraceae bacterium | reverse complement strand
ACCAGCCCCGCCTCAGGGGCCGGGATCTCCATGGTGGCCTTGTCGGACTCCACGGAAATCAGCGAATCCTCAGCCTGAATGCTGTCGCCGGGGGCAACCAGCACCTCGATCACCTCGACGCTGTCAAAATCTCCGATATCGGGTACATAAATCTCTTTGCTCATTCTCGTTTCTCCCCCGCCGTTACGCGTACAACGGGTTGATCTTATCCGCATCGATGGCGTATTTGGCGATGGCCTCGGCGGCCTTGTTTGCCGGCAGTACACCCTCGTCCGCCAGTGCCTTGAGGGCGGCAACCACGACGTGATAGCGGTTCACCTCGAAGTGTTTGCGCAGCTGGGCGCGGGTGTCACTGCGACCGAAGCCATCGGTGCCCAGCACCTCGTAGCGTTCCGGCACCCACTTGCGAATCTGATCCGCATAGTCCTGGATGTAGTCGGTAGCGGCGATCACCGGACCGACTTGCCCTTCCAGGCACTGGGCCACATAGGCCTGCTTCGGCGCCTCGGTGGGATGCAGGCGGTTCCAGCGGTCGCAGTCGCGTGCCTCGCGGGCCAACTCAGTAAAGCTGGTAGCGCTCCAGATGTCGGCGTCCACACCCCAGTCGGCGCTGAGCAGATCGGCGGCGGCGATGACTTCGCGCAGGATGGTGCCGGAACCCAGAAGCTGCACACGCTTCTTTTTTTTGCCTCCCTTCTGGAACAGGTACAGACCCTTGATAATGCCTTCCTCGGTGCCCTTGGGCATGACCGGGTGGGTGTAGTTCTCGTTCATCGCAGTGATGTAGTAGAAGACATCTTCCTGTTCGGCGAACATGCGATTCATGCCGTCGTGAATGATCACCGCCATCTCATAGGCGAAGGTGGGATCGTAGCTGACGCAGTTGGGAATGGTGGCCGAGAGCACCAGACTGTGGCCATCCTGATGCTGTAGACCCTCACCCGCCAAGGTGGTTCGTCCGGCAGTGCCGCCGATGAGGAAGCCGCGCGCCTGCATGTCGCCCGCGGCCCAGGCCAGATCGCCGATGCGTTGGAAGCCGAACATGGAGTAGTAAATGTAGAACGGAATCACGTTCACACCGTGGGCGCTGTAAGCGGTGGCGGCGGCGATCCAGGACGACATGGCACCGGCCTCGTTGATGCCTTCCTCCAGGATCTGCCCGCTCTTGTCTTCCTTGTAGAACATGATCTCGTCTTTATCCTGCGGCGTGTACAACTGGCCGACGGAGGAATAGATACCGAGCTGGCGGAACATGCCCTCCATGCCGAAGGTGCGCGCCTCGTCGGGTACGATGGGGACGATGTTCTTGCCGATGTTCTTGTCGCGGCAGAGGATGTTGAGCATGCGCACCCAGGCCATGGTAGTGGACATCTCGCGCTCGCCGCTGCCGTCCAGCAGAGACTGGAACACGGATAGGGGTGGGATATCCAGCGGCGCGGCCTGATGCTTGCGCACCGGCAGATAGCCGCCCAGCTCCTTGCGCCGGGCGTGCAAATACTTCATTTCTTCGGAGTCTTCCGCCGGCTTGAAATACTTGCCAGCAGCGGCATCCTCATCGGATAGGGGCACGTTGAAGCGGTCGCGGAAGGCGATCATCTCGTCGTCCTGCAACTTCTTCTGCGAATGGGTGCGCATCTGGCCTTCGCCGGCGGAACCCATGCCGTAGCCCTTCACCGTCTGCGCCAGAATCACTGTGGGCTGACCGCTGTGATCCACCGCCGCCTTGTAGGCCGCATAGACCTTGTGTGGATCATGGCCACCACGGTTGAGACGCCAGATGTCCTCGTCGGTCATCTTCGCCACCATGGCCTTTAACTCCGGGTACTTGCCAAAGAAATGCTCGCGCACATAGGCGCCGTCCTTCGACTTGTAGTTCTGGAAGTCGCCGTCCACGCATTCCATCATGCGTTGCTGCAGCAGGCCATCCTTGTCCATGGCCAGGAGGGGATCCCAGTAGCTGCCCCACAGTACCTTGATGACATTCCAGCCGGCGCCGCGGAAGCCGGCCTCCAGCTCCTGCACGATCTTGCCGTTACCGCGCACCGGGCCGTCGAGGCGCTGCAGGTTGCAGTTCACCACCCATACCAGGTTGTCCAGATTCTCACGGCCGGCCAGCGAGGTCGCGCCGAGGGTCTCCGGCTCATCGGTCTCACCGTCGCCGACAAAGGCCCACACCTTGCGGTTTTTGGTATCCGCCAAGCCGCGATGATGCAGGTATTTCATAAAGCGCGCCTGGTAGATGGACATCAGTGGACCGAGGCCCATAGAGACGGTGGGAAATTGCCAGAAATCCTGCATCAGGTGCGGATGCGGATAGGACGAAAGGCCCTTGCCGTCTACTTCCTGGCGGAAGTTATCCAGCTGTTCTTCCATCAAACGGCCTTCGAGATAGGCTCGCGCATAGGCGCCGGGCGAGGCATGGCCCTGGAAGAAGATCAGATCGCCGCCGTGCTCATGGCTGGGTGCATTCCAGAAATGGTTGAAGCCGACGTCGTACAGCGTCGCCGCCGAGGCGAAGGTGGCGATGTGGCCGCCCAGTTCCGCAGACTTGCGATTGGCCTTCACCACCATCGCCATGGCATTCCAGCGAATGTAGGTACGCAGGCGCTCCTCGATGGCCTGATCACCGGGGTGATGGGCCTCGAGGTGCGTGGGAATGGTGTTCACATAGGCCGTATTGGCCGAATAGGGCAGATTGGCGCCGGAGCGGCGCGCCTTGTCGATAAGCTGTTCGAGTAGATAATGGGCACGCTCAACGCCTTCATTCTCGATCACCGCTTCCAGGGCTTCAAGCCACTCCTGGGTTTCTACGTTGTCGACATCGGGGAGCCGTGATTGCTGGGACATGATCCAACCTCTTTAGGGAGCAGGATGCCTGACGGAGAACGAGAAACCCGCGTCTCTACCGGCATCGTAACGGCGCTCTCACGCCGAGCAGTCGCACGACATACCCTCGACCGACCGAAAATTCACCGTCGACGAGATGCCAGTGCTTGATTAATTTAGGTTTAACCTAGATTCTGCAAGTACTCGCACTCACTCAGCACAAGCTCTTGATTCGTAGAGCGATATCTCGCACTGCGCAAGCACGACCACTTGCAGGATCTAGGTTTAAGTTTAACAGGGCCTGGAAACGCGGCATGATCGTTGTTTTGCCGCTCAAGGTCAAGTTTCCGAGCCCGCAAACACGGCCCGGCCATCGAACAAAAACCAAATAGAATCAATAAGGTTATAACAAAAACAGAGGCCAGAAAGACAGCTTGCACAGGACGATCGACACACCACCAAAACCGAAAACCTCCCGCTCTCGGAAGTTTTCAGCGTGACCCACCAAAGTCACCCCACAACCACTGCAACACCGACATCGCCGCCAGTGCCGCCGTCTCCGTGCGTAGCACTCGTGGACCCAGACGCAAAGGCTGGAAACCACAGGCCAGCGCAACCTCGATCTCTCCTTCGCTCAGACCGCCCTCGGGGCCGATAAGCAAGGTCACCGGGACTTCCGGCGGTGGCAGCTCAGCCAAGAGCTGCTCAGCGCGATGATGCAGCACCAGCTTCAACCCCGGCTCATCCGCCACCTCTGCCAGCCAGTCTGCCAAGCCTCGCACCGGCTCGACCACCGGCACCCGGTTGCGACCACTTTGCTCACAGGCTGCATTCACCACCCCCTGCCAGTGAATCTGCCGCTTGGCACGGCGCTCACCATCGAGATTGACTGTGGAGCGCACCGTCTCCAGCGGCAGGATGCGCGACACCCCCAGTTCCACCGCCTTCTGCACCGTGTAGTCCATGCGTTCACCACGCGATACACCCTGCGCCAGCACCAGCGACAGCTTTGACTCAACTTCCTGCGCCATGAACTCCCCCACTTCGATACGCGCCGTGCGTCGCCCCACCTCCACCAGCCGCGCGGCAAACTCACCGCCTTCACCATTGAACAGGCACAGCGCATCACCGGCACGCAGGCGCAGCACACGGGTCAGATGCACCGCCTCCTGGCCATCAAGCTCGACCAACTGGCCCCTGCTCAGAGAAATAGACTGGTAGATTCGGGGAATACGCACAGGCCCTCCGGTACAGAAATTATTGCAAAGGAAGCGGAAATAATGATGGCATTGTGCCTGCGCAGCAGGCGGTGAGCCAGCCAATCCAAACACGACAAACGACGGAACAATTAGGCAGGTTCGAGACCATTCCGGCTTGATACCCCAAATTTTTTTGGGAACCACACCACAGCTATAGAATTTTCTTATTGTTGAATGTCGTTTTCCTATTAACTACTATGGTCTTTGTGACGATCTGTAGTAGTGGAATAGTTTTATCTGCGGTGTTATGTATCCCCCGAGACCGACCAAAAGAGATTTATCGTGACAAAGCGGCACGCATCTGTTTTTTTTAATAAAAAACCACCTCCCATTATTTGGTTGTGGCTCTTATGCCTTGTGCTTCTACAAAACATCAGTAGTGCGGGCAGCCTGCCGAGCAACCGAGTCTCAGATATTCAGAATACCCGCCATAACTTTTCCGCGACCGTCACACCCAACCTCCCAGGCGGACAGTCACGCAACGTGGCAGCGACCACAGAATCAGAGATTTGTGTGTTTTGCCACACGCCCCATGCCGCCGAACAAAATGTCGGGCCGCTTTGGAATCGTAAATTATCGGGGGAAACCTATATCCCCTATGATTCCACCTCCATGGAGGCAACGGCCAGCCAACCCAACGGCACCTCCAAGCTATGCCTTTCCTGCCACGATGGATCGCTGGCCATCGGCTCCGTCAACGTGCTCGACGCCACTTTTACTGATCAGGATCCGGCCACACCGGATATCAACATGAACATCCAGGGCGGGGGCACGACGATGCCCGCCGGCGAAGGGATAACGACCGGCTACACCCGCAGCCTAGGCACCGACCTCACCAATGATCACCCGATCTCGTTTACCTTCGATTCCGCCCTGGCCGCCGCAGACGGGGAATTGCGCGATCCACAGCTCGCATCCCATCTGGGCACCCGATCCAGCGGTATTCTGCCAGCCGTACCGCTGGAACAGGGTCAGGTTCAATGCATCAGCTGCCACGATCCACACATTCGCAGCACGGACACGAACGAAAACATCAAATTTCTGCGCCTCAACCGGCTGCAAAAAGTCTCTCCAAGTACAACATTATTCAATGAGACAACGGACATTATTTGTCTCGCCTGCCACGACAAGGCGGGGTGGATAGGTTCAGCGCATGCCGATGAGCAGGTTGCCAACGAGCAATACTCGACCAATGCGGCCGCACTGCGGGAATTCCCGCTGGGCACACAAGTATGGGAATCGGCCTGCCTTGCCTGCCACGACACACATTCGGTGCAAGGCTCAAGAAGACTGTTACGAGAGGGTACGGACGGCCCCAAAAACGCCAACGGGGCCAGGCAGGGTGGAGACCCCGCCATTGAGGAAACCTGCTA
>CAZTPE010000185.1:0-5516 GCA_964614545.1 uncultured Ectothiorhodospiraceae bacterium | reverse complement strand
ATATCACATCATAGCCCATCGGTGGTGTTACCTGACTGTCTGATATTCGCTATGATTGATCGTCAAATTCAGCAGGTCAATTTACATGAACGAATATTGGAAAAGCCACCTCATTGCACTGGGCGCCACGCTCGACAAAGGGCACTGTCTGCACTTCGGCAATGTGGACACGGAAAAGCGCGCCGCGTTACACGATCATGTATTGTGCGATCTTTCCCACTACGGCCTGATCCGCGCCAGCGGCGAAGAGGCCGAAAGCTTTCTGCAAAATCAGTTCTGTAACGATGTGCGCAAGGTCAGCCCGGCCGTCAGCCAGCTCAACGGCTACTGCACCCCCAAGGGCCGCGTACTCGCCCTGTTCCGCCTGTTCCAGCAAGGCGACGACTATTTACTGCGGTTACCACGGGAGATTCTTGAACCCACCCTGAAGCGCCTGCGCATGTTCGTGCTGATGAGCAAGGTGACGCTGGAAGACGACAGCGACACGCAGGTCAGCATCGGTTACTCCGGCCCCGAAGCAGAAAAACATCTCGCCGACACCCTCGGCCACGCACCGGCGGCCATCGACGAATGTCTGCACACCGGAACGCTGAGCATCATCCGCGTGCGCGGCCCGCATCCGCGTTTTGAGATTCACGGCGGCGAGCCCGCCGTGCGCGAGCTGTGGGACACACTCAGCACACAGGCCCAGCCCGCCGGCTGCGATGCCTGGGCCCTGCTGGACATTCACGCCGGCCTGCCGGAGGTGGTAGCGGCAACCCAGGAGGCCTTCGTCCCACAGATGCTTAACCTGCCGGCACTGGACGCCCTCAGTTTTCAAAAGGGCTGTTACCCCGGACAGGAAATCGTCGCACGCATGCACTACCTCGGCAAACTCAAGCGGCGCATGTATCGGGCCCATGCCGACACGGGCGACTGCCCGCAACCCGGCGACAATCTGTTCGCCGCAGGCACCGAATCCGGCCAGGGTGTCGGCAAGGTGGTGCAGGCACAGACCTCACCCACGGGCGGCGTCGATCTGCTGGCCGTCATCGAGATCACCAGCGCAGAACAGCACAGCCTGCGTCTGTATGATGCCGACGGTCCGCTACTGAGTCTGCAGGATCTGCCTTACACCATTGAAGGAGAGGGGTAACTATTCAGTTCACCACAGGGACGCAGGGGAATGGGATATCCATCTTGTGCGCACGGCGCGCACTACACCTGTCCGTAGCGTGCGCCATGCGCACGGTGGCCCCTGTGGTGAATAGTGACGAAGAGGATTGAGAGCACCTCGGCAACAACCCGGCGTGAAGTGCCCTCAACCCGCGGGCGTCGTCTTGTCCGCTTGATGAATACGGATGTCCAGTGGTGAAAGGGTATCCAGATGGATATCCCGCTGCGGGAAGGCAATATTGATATCGGCCTCGGCAAAGCGGCGATTGATCTCCTCGTGCAGCTCACTGATCACCAACAGACGGTGTTCGATGGAGCCGACAAAGCAGCGCAGGTTGAGCAGCAGTGTATTGTCACCAAAGCTCTCGAAGGTAACGAAGGACTCCGGCATCTCCAGCACCCGTTCGTTGTCCACCGCAACCGCTTCCATGATCGACATGGCCTTGTCCACGTCACTGCCATAGGCGACCCCCACCGGCAACACGATGCGCGTCACCTGATCCGACAGCGACCAGTTGAGCAGCCGCCCGGTTATGAATTCCTTATTGGGCACCAGCAACTCCTTGCGATCGCGGGTCAGAATGGTGGTGGCACGAATGCGGATACGGCTTACCGTACCGCTGCTGTCACCCACGGTGACGTAGTCGCCGACCCGGATCGGACGCTCGAAAAGAATAATCAGACCACTGATGAAGTTGGCCACGATCTCCTGCAGACCAAAGCCGATACCCACACTCAATGCCGCCGCCAGCCACTGTACCTGTGACCAACTGGCGCCCACGGCACTGACCGCCAGCAGGGTACCCACCGCGGCAATCACATAACCTGTCAGCGTGGTGGCGGCATAGCGGCTGCCCGTCTGCATGCTGAGACGCTGCAGCAGCACCAGCTCCATCAGCGCCGGCAGGCTGCGGGTGGCGATGATCGTCACCACTGCAATGAGTATGGCAATCCCCACATCGGCCAGCGTCACCGGGATCAGTTTCTCCGCGCCATCGACGATACCCATGTAGTGCCACAAGGTGACCTTGTCGAGAATGCCGAAGGCCGGCAGCACATCGGACCAGATCACCCACAGGCCGATCAGACCGGCAATGGACAATGCCGTATTGAGCAGCTTGCGGCTTTGCAGATCCAGCGCCACCAAATCCACTTCCGGCTCCTCGGCCACGGCCGGCATATCGTCCTTGCCCGCCTCGTCCACATCCTGGGCGGCGAGTTTGGCGGCACGCTGCTCACGCAGGGCCTGATAGCGCAGGCGGCGCTGTGCCATCAGCAGCCAGTGCACCGCCAGTTGGTGAACGATGAGCAGAATGAGCGAAAACCACAGCGTATCCAGCAAACTTCCCGTTAACGTCAGCGCGGTATACACGTAACCCAGCGCGGCGATGACCGCCAGCGAAAGCGGCAGGCCCACACCCAGCACCAACCATAAATAGCGCAAGCGCATCAGCAGGCTCGACCGGTTCCACTTTTGCAGCTCGTCCCACGCACTGTCGCGCAGACCGAACAGGCGATAGAAGAACGCGGCCAGCATCATCAGGCCAATGATCAGGGCCAGGCGCCCAAGACCGCCGCCCAGGGTCAGGGCATCATAATTGGCAAAAAATACCACCAGAAACCCGGTCGGCAGGAAAAAAATCATCAGGCGTAACAGCGCCCGGCGAAGGCGCCGGAGGCCGAAGTCCGGCCAGTTGAAATGCATCGTCGCCACACCACCCGGCAGCATCAGACCACGGAAGACACGCAGAAAAAAGAACATCGGCGCCACCCACAACAGCCCCTCCGACAGGGATTTGCTAAAGGCCGAGGCATCCAGCGATGCACCCAACTGCCAGCCCAACGTTGCCATCAACAGTGGCCAGGAGGCGGCAATCAGCATGGTCAACGCCAAGCCCTTGAGGGTATCGATAATTCTTCCCCGCAGCGGGTCATTCGCCAACCGCCCCGTGGCCTTCAGCAGCTGACGCAGGGAACGTAAACGTGCAATCAGCACCACGGAAATCAGCAGCAACAGGACGTAGAGCGGGGAATGAATCAACTGTCGCAGAAGTATCCACCCGGCCTCCAGCCAGTTGCCGGGGGCCAGTATCTGACCAAGCTGCGAGGGAATATTCTTGATCAGGTCAAGATTGATGGGCGATGAACTGCGAATCCACAGCAGGCGTTCGGCGAGGAAGGCATCGTAGGCTTCGACGGTATCGCTGAGTTCGCGCCGCGCAACATCGAATTCGGCCAGGGCGCGAAGATACGACTTATTGAGGGCAATGGCCTTTCGGATCAGGGCGAGCCGGCTTTCCACCAGCACCTGTAAATCCTTACGAACAACCTCGATCTCATCCACCGGCAGCTCACGGGTGAGCCGGCGGATATATTCATCGCGGTCACGAAGCGCCCGGAGTTCTTCCTCATACTGGATCTGCCGCAGGCTGGCGTCGGCAATCAGGCGTTCCCGCTTGCGGGTTTCCTTGCGGAACAGGCGCACATCCGGCAAGGCCCGGCGCTGCTCCAGCAGAACCTGGCCGATGGCCTGACTGATGCCGGCAATCTCAAGCTTTTGCCGGGCGCCACGGAATTCCTCGCCGATACGCCGCGCCTCGCTTTTTGCCACCTCGGCGGCATCCGCGACCCGCTCCAGTTCCGTCACCAACGCGGTCAGCTCCGTGCTTAGGCTGGCATTCTTCTCCGCCAGTTGCTGCACCAGGGGGGGCTTGCCCAGTGCTTCATGTTTCGCCTCCTCCGCCTGTTCGACGGCCTGCTCGGTCTGGCTACGCTGCCTTTCGTTCAGTAGATCCGTCAGCAGACGCACACGCTGGTTAATGCGCTCGCGGCTGCGCAGGGTCTGGTCACGCTGGGCCTCAAGCAGCTCGACCCGCATCGGCTGGCTCAGTAGCTCCTCATCCAGCATGCGAACTTCGCTGCGTAACGCGTCGGCCTGCGCCTGCAGCAGCCAGCGACGAGCCTCGCTGAGCTGGGGTGATTCCTCTGCCAGCGCTGGCGCCGCCAACTCCTCGGCAATCTTTTCCTGCCGTTTTCTCGTCTCACTGAGCCGCTTCCCGACCGGTGTCGAACGCTCGGCCTCGTGGGCCAGCTGCTGCTGGATATCGGCCAGCTTCGCCTCGACCGCGGCCAGGTTTGCCTTTTCCTTCAGCAGCTGTTGCTCGATTTCGGCAATCGGCGTGCGACGGGAGACCTTCACTTTTACTTCAGAAGATGTCTTGCGGGCCTTTTCCAGCGCCTTGCGGATCTTCTTCGCCTCGGCGGGTGCCGTCTTTCTGGCCTGAGCAAAGGCCTGGGCCGTCGCCGCATTGGAGCGCGCGGCCTCCTCGTAGCTGAGGGCCAGGCGGTACAACTCCACCAGCTTGGCGCGCGTCTCGGCATCCAGGCTGGTGGACGCCTCCACTTCCTTGATCTTGGCCTGTAGTGTTTTAGGCGAAACGCTGGAAGAGAGACTACCGGTGCTTATCGACTCATCGGCGGCGAACACCGCCGGCACACACAACAGAAAAAACAGCAACGAGAGCAGCCGTATCAGGTGGGGTTTCAATCCAATAATAAAGAGGCGACTAAGCATCATGTCCTTTGCCGGTGGCAGGGCAGGAAAACCCGCTCCGCCCATAAAAACCCGCCTACTCCGCCCGCCGCGACCGCATGTGCGGGAACAGCAGCACATCACGAATAGACGGTGAATCCGTGAACAGCATCACCAGCCGGTCGATGCCGATGCCCTCACCTGCGGTGGGCGGCATGCCGTGCTCCAGCGCCACGATATAGTCCTCGTCGTAGTGCATGGCTTCGTCATCGCCGGCATCCTTTTCTTCCACCTGCTGGCGAAAGCGCTCGGCCTGGTCTTCGGCGTCATTGAGCTCGGAGAAGCCGTTGGCAATCTCGCGCCCGCCGACGAAAAATTCGAAACGGTCGGTGACGAAGGGGTCATTGTCGCTGCGCCGCGCCAGTGGCGACACCTCGGTAGGATAGGCCGTGATGAAGGTGGGATCCATCAAGCGATGCTCGGCGGTCTTCTCGAAGATCTCGATCTGCACCTTGCCCAGACCGTAGCTGTCCTTCAGTGGGATACCCAACTCAGCGGCCAGCTTGCGCGCCTCGTCCAGCGACTGCAGCTGCTCCAGCTTCAATTCCGGATTGAAGTGGAGGATGGACTCCAGCACCGTCATACGCGCAAAGGGCTTGCCGAAGTCAAAGGTCTCGCCTTGATATTCAATAGACGTAGAACCGTGAATGGCCTGTGCCATGCCACGCAGCATCTCCTCGGTGAGGTCCATCAGGTCGCGGTAGTCGGCGTAGGCCTGATAGAACTCCACCATGGTGAATTCGGGATTGTGGCGTGTGGACAGGCCTTC
>CAZTPE010000184.1:2925-5576 GCA_964614545.1 uncultured Ectothiorhodospiraceae bacterium | reverse complement strand
TTGGCGAGGCCGCCACCACCGAGATTGCCAGAGAGAAGGACGCCCAAAGGTTTACCGAAAATAAAGTTGCCGCTCAAAAGGGTGGGAAAATTGCGGGTGACGCCAGAAACAACCTGGAACTTGAAACGGGTAAGAAGGTCGTCAGTTCTGAAAATTATCTGACCGAACCGGAAAGTCAAAAGCGGTTGAAACGATCATAGCTGAGAGGAAGAGAGATGCTGGAAAAACGTGCAATCCCCCTGGAAAATCACGACTTGAATGATGAAGGGCAAGTGGTTATAGACATTATTGGCCGCTATTCCGACACATGGCGGCTTCTCCTGCAGTATGACGAAGATAGTTTGAAGATTCCTGAAAATCAGCAAGGTGGAAAGAGACAGCTTAATCTTGATGCCGCTCGTGGGGCCGTGGTATCTCTCAAAGGTGATCTGCTGGGCAAGGGGGAGGCGACAGAACTCTTCGGCCAGGAACGGGGAGAGGGGCTGGCTGGAATCCTTGGGGCGATCTATCAGACTTTTGGAGGTTATGACCTTTACCCCAGCGTTGCGGAAAAGGCGGCTAACCTGCTCTATTTTGTCATTAAGGATCACCCTTTCAGTGATGGGAACAAGCGGATTGGGACATTTCTTTTCGTTTTGTTCCTGGAAATAAATGATCGCCTTGCTGAGGTGAATTTTTCGAACAAGGCATTGGTTGCTTTGACCCTTCTGACCGCTATAAGTGACCCGGATCAGAAGGATCTGCTGGTTCGGCTGATTGTCAATCTTATATCAGGGGTGGAATAACTGTGAGTGGTTCTATTCTTCCACCGTTGAAACCGATCACAATGAAGGAACGTATTTCTGTTCTTTTTATTGAGCGGGGGCAGATTGATGTGATTGACGGTGCCTTTGTTGTGGTTGATAAAAATGGGGTTCGCACCCATATTCCTGTTGGCGGGGTAAGTTGTCTGATGCTGGAACCCGGTACACGGGTTTCTCATGCTGCCGTGGCCCTGGCTTCAAGAGTTGGCTGCCTTCTGATCTGGGTCGGAGAGGCTGGAGTTCGGCTTTACGCATCCGGGCAGCCAGGAGGGGCCAGGGCTGATCGTCTGTTGTACCAAGCGAAACTTGCGTTGGATGATACGGCACGGCTCAAGGTTGTTCGAAAAATGTATGAGTTACGATTTAGAGAAAAATCACCAGAACGGAGGAGTGTCAAGCAACTGCGTGGTATTGAGGGGGCGCGGGTTAAAAAAATATACGAACTTTTGGCTCGTCAATACCGGGTACCGTGGAAGCGCCGTAACTATGATCACAACAATTGGGGCAGCGGAGATGTTATTAATCGATGCTTGAGTTCGGCCACTGCCTGTTTGTACGGTATTTCTGAGGCAGCCATTCTGGCGGCGGGGTATGCCCCGGCGGTGGGATTTATTCATACCGGCAAACCGCAGTCGTTTGTATATGATGTGGCGGATATTTTTAAATTTGATACAGTAGTGCCGGTAGCGTTTCGGATTGCCGCCAGGAAACCCCGTGATCCGGAGCGGGATGTCCGTTTGGCCTGCCGGGATATGTTCCGGCAGGCGGGGCTGTTGAAACGGATAATTCCAACTATTGAGCAGGTTTTGGCGGCTGGGGAGGTGGAACTTCCCGCCGCACATAAAGAAGCGGTACCTGTTGCTATTCCCAACAAGGAGCAGATGGGTGATGATGGTCATCGTGGTTGAAAATGTGCCGCCAAGATTGCGGGGACGTTTAGCAGTCTGGCTTTTGGAGATCAGGGCTGGCGTTTACGTTGGGAAATACTCACGCCGGGTACGTGAGATGATTTGGGGGCAGGTATCAGAAGGAATCGCTGATGGTAATGCTGCTTTGGTCTGGTCAACCAATACAGAATCTGGTTTTGACTTTTTGACCATTGGGAAAAACAGGCGGATTCCGGTAGAGATGGAGGGCGTAAAACTTGTCTCATTTTTCCAGGATAAGCAGGAAGAAACGATGTCTGCTTAGTGCTACAAAAATGATGAAAAATATTGGTACAATTTTGTTCTTTGAAAATTGAATATAATTTCAGAGAGTTAGAGAAAGTATGTTCCCCACATCCGTGGGGATGAACCGCGCATTCCAGGCAGCACGGCCTTCCTTCAACTATGTTCCCCACATCCGTGGGGATGAACCGGAGAATCACCATGCCGTCCATGAAAAATTTAAATGTTCCCCACATCCGTGGGGATGAACCGGCAATGGAACTGTATAAACCTGGCCACTATCCATGTTCCCCACATCCGTGGGGATGAACCGCAATTATTACCGGGATAATATCAGGGGTAATAATGTTCCCCACATCCGTGGGGATGAACCGTGTAATAGAATATCCATATTCATCAATGAATCATGTTCCCCACATCCGTGGGGATGAACCGAAACCCCATATGAAAGGATACACTAAATTTTCATGTTCCCCACATCCGTGGGGATGAACCGAAACAAAACCACTTATGGGATCACCGCAATCGATGTTCCCCACATCCGTGGGGATGAACCGACAATCGCCAGCGGGCCGGGCTTACTGATCTGATGTTCCCCACATCCGTGGGGATGAACCGCAGTGTAAAGAGTTCTGTACTGCATCCATCCAATGTTCCCCACATCCGTGGGGATGAACCG
>CAZTPE010000184.1:0-2825 GCA_964614545.1 uncultured Ectothiorhodospiraceae bacterium | reverse complement strand
ATGTTCCCCACATCCGTGGGGATGAACCGAGCTTGTCGCCTCGCTCCAGAACAATACAAACATGTTCCCCACATCCGTGGGGATGAACCGTCAACTGGCGGCCAGTGATAGCGTGGAAACAGATGTTCCCCACATCCGTGGGGATGAACCGCCAACACTTCATACGGCGGCGTTAATATGGGCATGTTCCCCACATCCGTGGGGATGAACCGCCCGACAGCCCGCTCCATCCGTTTTTTTATTAATGTTCCCCACATCCGTGGGGATGAACCGTACAAGCCGCTACTATATTATCAATTCCGATGATGTTCCCCACATCCGTGGGGATGAACCGATTGTATGAAAGAACTTGGCTTGTCTCCGATGATGTTCCCCACATCCGTGGGGATGAACCGCGGCTAAAGAGTTGCTCCGACGCCGTGCGTGCATGTTCCCCACATCCGTGGGGATGAACCGCATAGCATAAGGATAAGCAGAATTGATATCATATGTTCCCCACATCCGTGGGGATGAACCGTCTAATGAAAACCGCCCTGATTGTAGTCGCTGATGTTCCCCACATCCGTGGGGATGAACCGCCTGATCGGCGTATCACAAAAAACGCATTTCAATGTTCCCCACATCCGTGGGGATGAACCGTAAACACAAGTCCAAAGGAGGTAGAACAAATGATGTTCCCCACATCCGTGGGGATGAACCGTCGTGCAATACTATGACACACTATTACAGCTCATGTTCCCCACATCCGTGGGGATGAACCGACCGCATGGGTAAGATATTCGATTCAACGGCGATGTTCCCCACATCCGTGGGGATGAACCGGCTTGACCCTGGATTTACCGACGATACAGCATATGTTCCCCACATCCGTGGGGATGAACCGAATGTTAAGAAAACTACTTTTAATGTGAAAAAATGTTCCCCACATCCGTGGGGATGAACCGTCTTTATTGTGGATGGTTGACGACGGTGTAGCATGTTCCCCACATCCGTGGGGATGAACCGGTAGAGATAATCCATGCGGTACAACCCAATACATGTTCCCCACATCCGTGGGGATGAACCGAGTGGTGATCTCCGATTACCCGGCAATAGAGAATGTTCCCCACATCCGTGGGGATGAACCGATGCAAGACTATTTGCTGTTTTGGTGGAAAGTATGTTCCCCACATCCGTGGGGATGAACCGAATGGAGCGAAGTTATGGGATATATTGGATATATGTTCCCCACATCCGTGGGGATGAACCGTCCGAAAGCACAAATAACGACAACAAAAACAAATGTTCCCCACATCCGTGGGGATGAACCGGTGATTCCGAGCCAACACTCCAGAATCTCATCATGTTCCCCACATCCGTGGGGATGAACCGACTAAACCATCCTGAGTAATCGTTCCTTTGGTATGTTCCCCACATCCGTGGGGATGAACCGAACCTAAAAACAAGGATTAACATGAGAAAGCATGTTCCCCTCATCCGTGGGGATGAACTGCGGCATGAAACCAGGGGCTACTTGAAACAGCGAGGAGCCATTTATAAGTTACAGTTTATTGCAATCTTAGTACTAATTTCATTCCCTCTTCAACAATTGCCATAATTTTATTGGAAATTGTATGGACTTTTTCGGTTAGGAATGATTTGTCGATGGTGATTATTTGTGAAATATTAATGACACTTTCTTTGGGTAATTTTGATTGCTTTGCGGAAAGTAAAACATTACCAGGTGCTCCGGCCAAACGCACATTTGTGGTTATAGCTAGTGCAATTACAGTATTGATTTTGCTTTTGTTGAATTCATTTGCTTGCACTATGAGTAATGGCCGCCTATAACCAGGTTCTGATCCTACTGGTTCTGGTAACTCGGCCCACCATATTTCCCCACGTTTTATTACCATTCTTCTTTTTCCATCGAATTGAATTGCATTGTTGAAAGTGCTTTATTTAACTTAGAATGTTCAGTTGAATAAATATCGTTGAGTTGTTGAGTTATGTGATTTGTTGATTGCTGTTCAAGAAATTTAGCAACAGCTTTTGCATATAAATGACTACGAGAAACGCCGAGATTTTTTGCGTAATTATCTGCAGCTATAAATAATTTATCAGGTATTGAAATTGCGGTTTTCATAGGGCACACCTCCTGTCTCTTCAATAGTACTCTGAATTTAGAGCGCCAAAATTCCAACTATTTGTATATATTGTACAAATAAGTAGAAGAGCTTATATTTTTAAGGGCAACACAAAATGTCTTGTTACGTCTTTTGGAACTGTCAATATGTTACATAATATCAGAAATGTTATTCACGACGATTTGATCATGCGTCCTTTTCAATAGTATAACCAAGGTAATACTGGCTGTCAATTTCTTTGTTTTACGCAGCTTATTGGGGACGTCTATGATTTCATGGGCACAAAGGGGACGGAGTTAGTTTAATAGCTTAAACTTGTCTTTCTTGTCGAATCTTTCGCCTTGCCGGATAGTCTGGGATACAGAGGGCTGACTTATGTTGAAATACTGGGCCAGTCTCTTTCCAACAAGGTATAGTTGGGAATGTCCCAAGTAACAAATCAGCCTCTTGGTATATGAAAGCGAGTTGCTGGCGTTTAAGTTCATCTTGTTGGTTAAGAGGAGGCTGTAAGATCGCATCTTAAATACCCAACTTTCCGGGTTTTATTTTTGGGTTGGTAAAAATATGTAACTGACTGTAATGATTAATGTTAATATTGAAATATTCTTCGTTACATGGTAGGGTGTAGCTACGCTATGATTGGTACAGTCATGGGGGCTGTAATGGAGTTTATTCAAACAAGTAGACGATTGTCGGCAA
>CAZTPE010000183.1:0-5619 GCA_964614545.1 uncultured Ectothiorhodospiraceae bacterium | reverse complement strand
TCAAAGCCGTCCCAGGACGGCTTTTTTATTGCCTGTTTTCTGCACTTGCCTGCACAAACGGCCTGCTGTCAGAGAAGCGATACGCGGCGTTTCAGGAAGCTGCCGAATCACTCGATTTGCCTGGTGCATCGGAAAAACGCTTATAGACCTGCTTCCCCAACCATGTCGAAACCACCTCTTGCAATTCAGGGTTACTCATGTAGTTGGTGAACAACTCCTCGTTCAGATCCATTCGCTCGATGAACAGTGATTCCAGCGTTTCGCGGAACAACAGTTGAAACTTGTCCGCCGGGTTGGCCTCGGCGGCTCATCGCAGGTTCTCGTCCAACACCGCTGCTTCGGCCAGTTGATCAAAAAAGAGCTGATCCGCCTCGGTCAGTTCGGAACCAAAGCACTTGTTGATGACATCGATCAGGCTGGAAAGCGGCACATCCTCATCCCGGTCCCCACCTCCCGGCGCAGCGACTTCTGCAACACCTCCGACCAGTTCACCGCCGACACCCACGCGCCATCGAGCACTCGTGACAATCTGAAAAATATTTATCAATCAGCGGCCTTTCAGGCCGAGAATCATAAGGCCACACTGCTCCCCTGCATGTATCACGAGGCAACGGGCATGAAGCTTCATGCCGTCAGGAATAGCGTTCTCTGGCAGGTCAATCTCGACAACCTCACCTTTATGTAAATCCAGCTTTCCGCGCTCGACACCGATACCCTTTGAATTCATGTCGAGGATGCGGGTTGTGCCCAGGGCCTTACCTTGTCTATACAAATGAACATTCAGTCTTGATCTCCGGCGTCGCTCTCGACGATTCCCCAATAGGTTATTGTGGTAGCGGGCAGGCCTGGCTGTTGCGCTCTTTCTGCGCCAGTCACTGAGTGTATCGCCTGCAACAAGACTACTGTGCTCTGATATGGAATAAGTGGAATTGGCGGTTATTATTTCCCGGCGCTCATCTTTTATATTTGGTAATGCCGGGTAAATCTTCGAGACCTTGCGGCTTTTGGAGGGGGGAGCAATGGGGTTTGCTTTAGCCATGATCTGAATCCTTTTTCATTGGATTTCAAAACTTTCAAAGTAAAGAGGCTCAAAAGTAAACCTGAAGTCACGGATTCAGGGTAAAGCTACATTGAGGTAAAGTTGGATCAGAGTTTAAGCATAGATAGATTCTCTCCGCTGCTACCTAGGTTACATTTGCCGTATTTCTGTATTATTTTCAGACTAATGGGATCAGGTTTTGCCATTTGGCTCCCTTCTCCAGGATGTAGAGTGAAGCTGAAGTTTCACGCTTTTTACTCTGCTGGAATCTACTGCCAATGGCGGGGTAAGGTTTTTCGCTCGAGCTGTGTAGTTGCGATTTGGTAGCAAAGCCCACTCAAATGGGTTTCTTTCTATATGCGTCATGTTATTTATAAAAAACCATGGAACTTCGGTTAACATAGTACGGGTCGAAAAGACGGCAAGGCCATGAAGCAACCTTTAGCGGATCGGCAGCCGTTCTGAAATAGCTGCCGGCTACACACGGTAGGTATTATCCCGATCATTTTTGGAGGTGACATCATGTCTGCTGAAGACATCCGTGGTAGCACGAAGGGTAAGGATAATCTCCTTGCTGAGGGTTACACGCGTGCTTTGGCATTGCTTCGTGAATGCAATACCGAGGATGGATTTCTCGCCAGTCCTTCGCAACATGACAACTACCGGCGTGTATGGGCACGGGACGGCGTTATTCTGGGACTGGCTGCCCTGATGTCCGGTGACCGGGAACTGGTTGCCGGCATGCGTCATACCTTGTCGACCTTGGCCTGCCATCAGGGACCGCATGGCGAAATCCCCAGCAATGTCGATACACTTGCGGGACGTGTCAGTTATGGGGGAACCGCCGGTCGGGTCGACGCAGACCTCTGGTTTCTCATTGGCTGTTGCCAATACTGGCAAGCCACAGGCGATGAAGCATTTCTTGATGACATGCTGCCGGTTATGGGGCGTGTGCGTTTCCTGCTTGGCGCCTGGGAGTTTAATAACCGCGGTCTGCTGTACGTGCCCCAGACCGGTGACTGGGCGGATGAGTACATTCATCACGGCTATGTGCTCTATGATCAGCTGCTCTACCTGCAGGCACAGAGAGAGCTTTGTATTGTCTACCGCCATTTGCACGGTTCTTCGGATCACGCCCTGGAGGAAAAGGTTAGCCGGCTCAAGCACATGATCCGTGATAACTACTGGTTCGACGATAGCGATGGTCTACCCGATGACGCCTATCATGAAGTGCTTTACCGCAAAGGCAAGGCAGCCGCCTCGCCCCACTGCGCCGGACATCACTGGATGTCTTTCTTTTCTCCCCAAGGCTACGGCTACCGCTTCGACACACTGGCCAACGTGCTGGCATCACTGTTTGGCGTGGCCGATGATGAGCAGCGCCGCCGGGTGGATGGGTTCATTGCCGATGATGGTGTCGTCCCGGACGATATGGCCCTGCTGCCAGCTTTTTACCCGGTAATCGAGCCGATAGACAAGGACTGGGAAGAACTGCAGATGAGCTTTTCCTATACTTTCAAGAACCGTCCCTATGAATTTCACAATGGCGGCCTGTGGCCGATGGTCACCGGCTTTTATATTGCGGATCTGGCTGCCCGCGGCAGGCGTGAGGCGGCGCAACACTTTCTTGCCGGTATCCATCGTGCCAATGCGTTGGAGATGGATGGCAAACCCTGGAGCTTTCCGGAATATGTGCACGGCCGCAAGTTCACCGCTGGGGGCACTCATTATCAAGGTTGGAGTGCAGCAGCCGCGGTGATCGGTCACCACGCCTTGCAGGGTGTGCCGCTGTTGCAGGACGACGATGATGAATGAACTGTTGCTGTGCTGCGACCTGGACCGCACCGTACTGCCCAACGGTCAGCAGGAAGAATCGCCACAGGCCAGGCCGCTGTTCAAAATGATTGCACAACGCCCGGAAGTCACCTTGGCCTACGTCAGTGGCCGCGACAAATCACTGCTGTTGGAGGCTATGCATAACTACGATTTGCCGACGCCTGACTATGCGATCGGCGATGTGGGCACCACCATCTATGAGATTCATGGTGATCAATGGCATCCCTTGAAAGCCTGGCAGGAAGCGATTGCACCGGACTGGGCGGGGCTCCAACACGATGAACTGGCCTCGCTGTTCATAGGTATCGACAGTCTCACCCTGCAGGAACCGGAGAAGCAGAACACCTTCAAGCTGAGTTACTACGCGCCGGAGGATACCGACCGTGATGAATTACTGGCAGCAATGCACGCCTGCCTGCAACAACATGGGGTGCGGGCGAGTCTGATCTGGAGTATCGACGAGGCCAGGCATGTTGGATTGCTCGATGTGCTACCCCGCCGTGCGACCAAGCAGCACGCCATCCGCTTTCTCATGACGCACACAGGCTCCAAGGAGGAAAACACGCTATTTGCCGGCGACAGCGGAAACGACCTGCCGGCCCTGACTTCCGGCCTGCAAGCGGTGCTGGTTCGCAATGCCCGTGCGGAGGTCCGCGAAGAGGCCCTGCGCTGCGTGCGGGAGAATGGTATGGCGGAACGCCTGTACCTTGCCCATGGTGATTTTATGGGCATGAACGGCAACTATGCCGCGGGTGTGCTGGAGGGCCTGGCGCACTTTCACCCGGAGACATTGTGTTGGCTCAGGCTGGGTTAGGGGCATTCTTCCCCATCCCGGTTGTAGCTGCACTGTACAGCCACATTGCCAGGGCATGCAGCTGTTTGAGGTCGCCCTCCCTCAGGGGCGTGTCGTGATCCGCCTCCGGCATGGCAAAAACTTTTTTCGCACCACCGTACGCATCGATGATCTCTCGTTGCAGATAAGGCGGCACTATCCTGTCTTGCTGCGCCGAGACAAAAACGGCAGGCGCCGTCGCTTTTTGGGCATTCGCAATGCTGTTCAGTTCGGGAGGGATCTGTGCGGCGATCAGACGGGTCGCCCACTTGAAAGACCACCAGGCTGATTGTGCCAGAATGACTTCGCGCAGGGCCGGTGGATTCTGCACCAGCAGCCCGGCAACCGGATAACAGGCGGCAAGATAGAGCGCGCTCACGCTGCCGAGGCTACCGCCGGCAACGATCACCGGAATGTCTCCGGCGACCTGTCGCAGCTTCTGCCAGGCGCACTCCGCCATGGCAGATAGTTTTTTCAGGCTTGCCGTACCGGTGCTTTTTCCGTAGCCGGGTGGATTTACCGCCCAGATTTCGACACTGAGCGGTCCCCAGCAGCCTTCAAGAAAATCGGTATTATGCTCGGCGCGACTGGCCGTGCCTGGAAACTCCAGCAGATAAATATCTGGCCTTTTCTGCCCGACCGGGCCGATACGGTGTACCCATATTTCCAGTTCGTTGTCACCATGCTGAAGCAGTGAGGCCGTTCTTTCCGGCACATGAATATTATGCCGGGTAGGTTGAAGAATGAGTCTGTCGGTCAACCAGCCAAAGAAAGACATTTGCGTAATCAGCTTTTGAAGTTAGACAAAGAAGGGTTGGCCATAAGGTGAGGTATTGCGGCTATAGTGAATCCGCTGGCGCTTGCCTTTGTGCTGTTGTAGAAGTCCCGCGGCATCGAGCTCGGCAGGTATATCCAGCGGGACGGATTCGCGGTGGCGAAGAATGTAACGCATGGCAAGTGGTGCACGTAAGAACAGTCCGCTGAGATCGGTATGGGCGAATTCCTTCATCCAGACTTCGGTACTGCCGAGTAATGGTTCGGGCAGTTTATCCTGTACCACCCCCTCGTCATAGCCGTTGGCAATTAGCCGCTTTACCGTTAATAACACGGTGTAACGCGCCAAGGTTGCACAGGAGCGAACCAGCGGTTGGTAGGTGTCCAGTTCCGGGGGGAGATGGGTTGGTGCCAGGGCTTGAGGATCCGATGTCCGGATACGCTCAATTAGCTCCCTCCACTGGTTATGGATATCTTTTTCGGCACCACTACTCGGCGGTGTGTGTTTCAGCCAGGCCTTTTCTCCGCCAGCCAGCATGCGCGCCAAAGTATCGCGCGCTACCCCGTCACCCAGTGTCACTGTTGTTTTGAACAGTTCAATGAGCCCTTCCTTGCCGCCCGGCAAGCGCAAAACATAACTGAACCAGTCACGGCCTCGCAGGGTATCCTCCAGAAACATCTGTGAGCCGGTGTAAGCACGAAGACTTAACCAATAGGATTGGGTATCATCATCCATTCCCCGGCGAAGATCCCAGCCGATATCCGGGCGTTGCCACGATACCCAACCGAACACGAGGTCGGAAATTCGTGGGTCTGCACCGGTCGCAGTGCCCGCAAGATCGAGTAACATGGGTTCTTTGCCGTGTTTGAAAATGAAGCGTAGCTGTACGTGCTGCAAGAGCCCATAGCGCCCGCCTTCACCGAACGGTACCAGGGTGAATTCAGCGCTTTCCAGGCCTTCAAGTGGTACCCGCACGTTGTGGAGTACGGTTGATTTGTCAAACGGATTTCCACCATAGTTGACGTGCCGAAGAACGATACTCGCCGGATCACTGTCCAAGTCGCTGGATGCCCAGTCAACCAATGCCGGGATTGCGGCCGCCGAATAGCCCCCCGGCATGACATCACGATCACTGCG
>CAZTPE010000182.1:0-5621 GCA_964614545.1 uncultured Ectothiorhodospiraceae bacterium | reverse complement strand
TGCATAGATTAGTCAGATATTAACTAATCTAGTTTCTGTGCCATTTATTCCAATGTTCCAATAACAGCTTTATCCGCTTTCGGCCAAAAGCGGACGTAACGAGTTCCGAAGTTTATTTCAATTTATGTCATGACTCCAGGTCGAAATGGCCTTGTGTTTCGTTTGCCACTATGTTGCCCGCTTGATTTGTTCTGATGCGTAATCTTGACCTTTTTAGCGATTAATCCCCGCTTATCTGGGTGACATTCAAACTCAACGGTTACGCCAACTTTCAAAAACTGACAGTTAACAAGATCGGCCTTGCGTACCATTATGTCTGGGCCGCTTCCGTTGTCGAGAAACCCAGAGTCCTTATCGCGGAACCATTTTTTGACTACAGTTTTCAACATTCGACCCTTAAATTAGCATTCATCACATTTATTCCAATGATCTTCAGTGGTGGCTATTTACTACTCTAATCATAAACTTCATTGACTGCTTTCAGCTGAAGGAGTCATCCCTATCCTCTGCCCTGTTGATTTCAAAGCAGTGTATTTGATCGAAAGACCACATTCGGCCAGAAGCGGTCAGCCGCACCGCTTGGTATGAATGGCAGCTCCATACACGAAAAGGACAGATTTATTTTTCCGACTAATGAATCTTCTGCCTTTCTAAGATGATGGCCTCAACAATAAATCTGTCCCCATTTTCTCCATATTGCGCCCTACGGTCCTGACCTCAATTCTCGATAACCCCATCAACACCAGTCTTTATTCAGGGATATTTGGGATTTTGGTTGTTTCGCCCTTATGGTTTCGTAATGTGTACTCTTTCTCGTTTTTATCGACTATATAATAATCTGGCATTAATGGAATCTTGCCGATGTTGGTTGCCAGCACGTACATCGGTTGCGCCAGACCGGTAGTATGGCCACGTAGTGCATCACGTATCAATTCAGCGCCTTTTTCCACCGCAGTACGGAAATGGTCGATTCCAGGAGCCGCTTCACAATAGAAAACATAGTAGGGTCGTATACGAGTACGCAGTAATTTCAGATGTAGTTCTTTGAAGGTGTTTACATCATCATTAATTCCCCTCAACAATACCGCCTGATTGCCCACATTAATTCCACAACTCATCAGTTCGTAAACCGCTTTTGCCGTTTTCTCAGTAATCTCTTTCGGGTGATTACACTGCGTATTGATCCAGACTGGAACTTTGTGGAAGCCTCCTATAGCTTTTTTCAATCCTTCTGTAATGCGATGCGGTAGAACTATAGGTAGCCGGGAGCCGATGCGAATCATTTCGATATGTGGCATCTCACGAAGTTTTGTAATTAGGCGTTCCAGTTTATCATCCGACAAAAGCAATGGATCACCACCCGTAATCAGGACGTCGCGAATCTCCGTGTGTTCGGCAATCCAAGCCAGCCCCTCATCAAGGTCAAAACGCAGTTGTAATTCCTGGTCGACAACCAGCTCCTTACGGAAGCAGTGCCGACAATAAACAGCACAAGTTTCTACAACGGTAAAAGCAATACGATCATGATACTGACGGGCAATGCTGTCTGGACGAACTTCTTCGGTCGCTCTATTCTCTTTCCAGACCAGATAGTCTGTCATTCCATACTGATTAACCTGTTCCTTCATGGATGGAATCATCTGCATTCGGATTGGACAATTTGGATCATCCTTATCCATTAACGATGCAAAATAAGGTGATATCCCCCACCTGGTATCCAAACTCTTCATTGCCTCCCTTTCTTGGTCAGAGACATTGATATACTTTTCAAGCTTTTCAAGTGTATTCACTTGATTCTGCATCTGTTCGACCCATTCTTCTGCCATCTTTTACTCCAGTAGGGCGGTGCCAGCCCGCTAATTACACTATAATTAGGTCCCGTTTACGAATTTACACTGTATTCTATCAAGGCTTTTTATGACTGCTATTGGCACAAAGCGCCCATCTCAATTCCAATGGTGTACTTCCGCTTAGGGTCGAAAGCAGCCTGTCCATTTTACTGGGGGAGCTCATATTCAGACACTACTTTCCTAATTTAGCCGATTAAAATGGATTTTTTACTCTTGAAAATAGGGTATTAAACATCTTCTCCAATCCAGCTTCCTGCGGCCTTACCTTACACTCTAGAGTCCGTTTTTCTTGATCCCTGTAACTGCCATCAAATCTCTCCAGCCGTACCCATTTTCATAGACTCCTCGCACAAAGCTGTCACGAAAACTCGAGGTTGTAGCACCATGCAAACCAGTTTTCTTGGTCATGCGCTTAAAATGCGCGATGTATGTGTGTCGATTGCGCCTGGTGGGTGGGCTGTAGGGGCATTCCATCATGGTGAGCGGACCACAGATAGTGGAAGCGGGCTGGCGGCCCGTGGCCGCTCCTATAACATCTGCGTTTCCTTCCCCTGCCATGTCGTGCTTGGAACCTGATTGCCCACAAAATCTGTTGGCAATCCTGTAGATAACTGTCGTGGTGCGACGGTGGTGGGCCAGTAACTCCTGGCTTGGTGATTATTTGGCCAGACATCGAAAGTTTTCCTATTGGTTTGGATATTCATATACCACGCAGCCTCTATATGCAATCAGTGCTGCCCCGTTAACCAAATCTTGCTGTGGCGTATTCGGCCAATATGCGGGGCAAGTTGCTGTTACGGGAGACATGTATTGGAGCAATTTCTCCCGTCAGGGCCTGCCCCGCGTAGCGCTTTGGGTATTCAGGATAGCGGGTTAAGCCCGGCATAAGCTTTTTTGTTCCGGAATCCAGTGGTTTCAACGGCTCCTGGATACCGGATCAAGTCCGGCATGACGATGTGAGGTTAACGGGGCAGCTGTTCGAGGCTCACAGACCTTTCATTCCCCCCCCCTGTATCTGTACAGTTAGCGTTTCAGAATTTGGAAACAGACGCGGTAGTGATCAGCAATATGACAACAAACACCGAAGTAGGCGGGGTGATTCTCGCCGGTGGTCAGGCCCGACGCCTGGGGGGTGTGGACAAGGGTTTGATCGAGCTGTGCGGCAGCACCATGATCGAACACAGTATTCATACCTTTGCCCCGCAAGTGCAACCGCTGATGATCAGCGCCAATCGCAACCTGGCGCACTACCGCGCCTTCGGCTTTGAGGTCATCGAAGACCGATTCGGCTCCTTTGAAGGGCCGCTGGCGGGTCTGTGGCGTGCACTGGAGGCCGCCCGGACTCCCCTGCTGGCCACCCTGCCCTGCGATGCACCGCTGGCGCCGGATGACTTCGTTGCCCGCCTGCACAGCCATTTCGTTCCGGGCCAGACGCTGGCCGCCATCGCCCACGACGGCGAACGCCTGCAGCCGCTGTTTGGCCTGTTCAGCCGTGAGGTGCTTGCGGGGCTGGCGGACTTTCTCGAACAGGGCGGCAGAAAGGTTCATGACTGGGTAAAATCACTCGACCCGGTGCGGGTGGATTTCTCCGATTGTGTGGAGGCCTTTCGCAATGTGAATACGCCCGAAGACCTGGCGGCCATACGGGACAAGATTCAATGTCAGACACAAGCATGAGCCGGACCCTCTCCAATGCCCGTGTGCCTGTGATCGGCTTCGTGGCCTTCAGCGGCACCGGTAAGACGACCCTGCTGACCCACTTGATCCCGCGCTTGCGCGAACAGGGGGTGCGGCTGGCCGCGGTCAAACACTCTCACCACAAGTTCGATATCGATACACCCGGCAAGGACAGTTACGAGTTGCGCAAGGCCGGCGTCGACCAGATGTTGGTGGCCTCACGCCGCCGCTGGGCGCTGATGGTGGAAAATACCGACACCGGCGAAGAGCCTTGCCTGAATGAACTGATCGGCCACTTCGACCAGTCTCGCATCGATCTGATTCTGGTGGAGGGCTTCAAACATGAGGCCTTCCCCAAGATTGAGCTGCACCGGCCGGAACTCGGCCACGGACTGCTGTATCCCGATGATGCCAACATCATCGCCTTTGCCTGTACTGAGGCCGGGGCCATGAACACATCGGCGCGCCCTGTTCCCTTCCTGGATTTGAACCGGCCGCAGGAGATCGCCGACTTCCTGATTACCCGTTTTGCCCTGACACCTAGTGTAATAATCGATTCCACAGATATATCACAGACATAAAAGGTTGACCCCATGACAGACAAGACACCGCCGCTGCACGCCTGCGACGATTTTGATCCGAATTCAGTGCGTGTCAACGAGGCCCGCAAACGTATCCTCGATGCACTGAATACCGTCAGTGGCATCGAACAACTCGCAGTGCGGCAATGCCTCAGTCGGGTTCTCGCCGAGGACATCCATTCCACCATCGATGTGCCTTCGCACATCAACTCAGCCATGGACGGCTACGCCCTGCAGGGCAGCGACATCCCTGCCGATGGCACGGCCGGTCTCGACGTCATCGGCCGCGCCATGGCCGGTGCTCCGTTCTCGGGCAGCGTCGCCGCGGGACAATGTGTGCGCATCATGACCGGGGCCAAGATGCCACAGGGTGCCGATACGGTCATCATGCAGGAAAATGTCACCGTCGATGGTGAGCGGATCACCATCGGCACAGGCCATAAGCTGGGACAGAATGTGCGTCAGGCCGGCGAGGATCTGGCCACCGGCGAGCGTGTGTTCAGTGCCGGCAAGCTCATCACCCCGGCCGATCTCGGCATGTTGGCCTCCATGGGCATTGCCGAGGTGCGGGTGCAGCGGCGGGTGCGTGTGGCCTTTTTCTCCACCGGCGATGAACTGCGCAGTGTCGGTCAGCCGCTGGGCGACGGTCAGATCTACGACAGCAACCGCTATACCCTGCATGGCATGCTGACTCGCCTTGGCGTTGAACTGCTGGATATGGGCGTGATTGCGGATCGCCGTGATGACATCGAAAATGCCTTTCAGAGTGCCTCACAGATTGCGGACGTGCTGATCACCTCCGGCGGTGTGTCCGTGGGTGAGGCGGATTTCGTTAAGGAGACACTGGAGAAGATCGGCGAGGTCAATTTCTGGAAGATTGCCATGAAGCCGGGCCGCCCACTTGCCGTTGGACGCATCGGGCAGTGCCATTTCTTCGGTCTGCCCGGCAACCCGGTGTCCGCCATGGTGACCTTTTATCAATTCGTCCAGCCGGCGTTGCAACGCTTGTCCGGGCAGGCTGTGCCCCCTCCCCTGCTGCTGAAGGCAAAGACGGCCTCAGGCCTGAAAAAGGCGCCGGGCCGCATCGACTATCAACGCGGCTGGTTGGAGACAGACGACCAGGGTGAGCTGGTGGTACAGAGTACCGGTCAGCAGGGCTCCGGCATGCTGAGTTCCATGGGCAAGGCGAACTGCTTTATCGTGCTGCCATTGGAAAGCAAGGGTGTAGAGGCCGGTAGTTTGGTGACTGTTCAGCCCTTTGCGGGATTAATCTGAGCGCTTGTCTTACAAAGTGTCAGACATAAAAAACGGGGCGTAAATGCCCCGTTTTTTATTGCAGGAATTTTTTCGGAACGATTCACCACGGAGAATATATTGATGAAATGAAAGCAGGGAGGAAAGGCATGAGTGGGTGAGCCAGAATCCTGCGTCTTCCCACCATTGAGCGGTTTCCATCTTCCGAGGTCATCGTGCGCATGGCGCACGCTACGGGCAGGTGTAGTGTGCGCCGTGC
>CAZTPE010000181.1:0-5628 GCA_964614545.1 uncultured Ectothiorhodospiraceae bacterium | reverse complement strand
CTCGTTCACGATGACAGCACGGTGGGGATGAGAAGACATGACCAATGACCCCCTACGTTGGATCAAAGGCTTTCCGTGGTTTACGCTCGGTCTCGTACTGCTACTCCGAATCGGCGTGGCGGAAGCCAACTTCGTCCCCACCGGCTCTATGCAGCCAACCATCGGCGTAATCGATGTGTTGGCCGTGGACAAAACCGCCTTTGGTCTCAAACTGCCGTTGAGGGATGACCTGCTGCTACAGTGGGGTACCCCGGAGCGTGGTGATATTGTCACCTTTGATCCTTCCCACACAGACGACACGCTGATCAAGCGTGTGATCGGTCTGCCCGGTGACGTGATTGAGACCCGGGGCGGTTTCCTGTTTCTGAATGGTCAGCGGCTGGGCCGGTTGCGCAGCGATGGCCTGATCGCGGAAAACCTCAACGGCCATCATTATCTGACCACCCGCGCGCGCCCGCGTGATTTTGCACCGGCCCGCGTGCCGGCCGGCCATCTCTTCGTGATGGGCGACAACCGCGCCAACAGCGCCGATTCCCGCTATTTTGGATTCCTGCCTATGGACAGGCTGCGTGGCCGTGCCATGCTGCGCCTGTTCAGTACCGAGTGGTTTTCGCATCCGCGGGCCGCATTGAGCCGCTTCGGCGCGCTTGACTGATACTGATAGACGGTTAATCCTCGATCAACTCCCCCGTCTGCCCCTGAAACTGCTCCACCCACATCACCGTGGCGCCCGCCACAGCGGCCGGCATGACCAGAAAATTCAGCACTGGCGTCATCGTGGCCAGGGTCACGGTGCCGCCAAAACCCAGTGACATCAGGCGTTTCTTGCGCAGGCACAGTTTCTGTTCGTCGGCGCGCAGGCCGTGATTGCCCATCGGGTAGTCGACATATTCCAGCACCAGCATCCAGGCCGTGAAGGCAAACCAGGCGAAGGGTGCGATGATGTTGATACCTGGAATCAGGAACAGGATCAGGAAGGGAATGGTACAGGCCAGCAGGTAGAGCAGCTTGCGCAACTCGTCGATGAAGGTGGGCACCAGCTCGGCTATCATTTTCTTCCAGCCGGCATCACCTTCCAGCTGTTCACCGGTAAGATGTACTTCCACCGCCTCGGCCAGCAGCCCGTTGAAGGGGGCGGCGACGATGTTGGCCAGCAGGGAAAAGACAAAGAACAGGATCAGCAGGGCAGACACACCGAACAGCAGCCAGAACAGCCACTCGGCCCATTGCAGCCAGCTGGGCAACTCTGGCAGAAGGCTGTTCAGCAGGGCCTCGAACTGGCTGGCGCCGAACCAGATCAGGCCGGCGAAGAGCAGCAGATTGATGGCCAGCGGGATGGCCACGAAGCGGCGCAGCCCCGGCTGGGTGATGAGTTTCAGGCCGCGCAGGAAATAGCCGGCGCCGGTGATGGGATTGCTCATGGGGTACCTCAGTTATTGGAAATGCCTTGTTGCGCCGCTCCGTGCCAACAGGGCGGCACCAACGGCGGCGTCGCTGTGTTTCGCGGTGAGCATGGGCACGCCGAGCAGTGAACGGCGTATGGCCGTCCAGGCTGGATTCCGCGCGCCGCCACCGGTGCTGCGCACGCTGACAGGATAGGGTGCACCCAGCTCGGCAAGCAAGTCATAGCCGCGTTTTTCGATGCGGGCAATGCCTTCCAGCAGGGCCTGAAAAAAGCGCGTGTCGTCGTGTGGGCGCGGTGTTATGCGTGGTGCGAGCTGGCTGTCGTTAATGGGGAAGCGCTCGCCGGGGGCGGGCAGGGGATAATATTTCAGGCACAGGCGTCGCCCGGGGCGCAGGTGGGGCGTCATCTCACGCATCTGCGGGTCGCTGAAAAACTGCCGCAGCACCGCGCCACCGCTGTTGGAGGCGCCGCCCACCAGCCAGCGCCGCTGGTCGTCGATGACCAGTGGCTGGCTGTAGATGCCGTAGCGCACATCGAACACGGGCTGCTCGGTGATCACCTTCAGTACCAGGGTCGACCCCAGGCTGGTGACAGCCTCGCCGGGGCATGAGGCGCCGGTGGCGAGAAAGGCGGCGGTGCTGTCGGTGGTGCCGGTGACCACGAGAGTGTCCGTGGGCAGGCCGAAGCGCCGTGCGTTGTCCGCGCTCAGCGGGGCCAGTGGAGTGCCCGGGGCGATAACTTCGGGTAGCAGTCGGTGCGGGACGTCCAGAGTATCCAGCCAGTCCGGCCAGGTGTTTGTCTGCGGATCGAAACCCAGTTTGAGGGCGTTGTTGAAATCGCTGACGCCGAGACGGCCACTGAGACATGCGGCGATCCAGTCGGCCTGATGCAGGGCGTGACGGGCCTGTTTGGTGAGCCCTTCATCCTGTAGCCACAGCAGCTTGGCCAGGGCGCTGGTGGCGCCCTGGGCGGCGGTGTCGGTCGGGGCGACGGCAGCGATGCGCGCGGCCTGCTCGGTGGCGCGGCTGTCGTTGTACATCAGCGCCGGGCCCAGCGGTTTGCCATCGGCATCGGTGAGTAGCAGGGTGGCAGAGGTGCCGTCGATGGCGATGGTGGCCACCTCGCCGGTCGGGATCTGCGTTAGCAGTTGTTCGAGGCAATCGCCTGTCGCTTGCCACCACAGGGCCGGGTCCTGCTCGCAGCACGCGCCGTTGCGTCGTGGGGCAGGCAGGGCGATGCTGGCCTCGGCTTGTGGCTGGCCGTTGTCATCAATGGCGATGGCACGGCAGCCGGAGGTGCCGAGGTCGATACCAATATAAAGTGGCGTGCTCATTGCCTCTTGCCTCTGTGAACAAGTGTTACGGTAGTGTCACCACCTCCGGCGCCACCCAGTCTTTCTTGCAATGTTCGACGATGACCGTGGTGTAAATCCCTCCACGCACGTTGAATTTGCCCGTCAGACGCATGAAGCGGGGTGCGCAGGCAGCCACCAGGTCGCCAAGGATCTGATTGGTGACGGCCTCGTGAAAGGCGCCTTCCTCACGGAATGACCACATGTATAATTTCAATGATTTCAGCTCAATACACTGTTTATCTGAGACATATTCTATATGAAAGCTGGCAAAGTCGGGCTGTCCGGTCTTGGGGCACAGGCAGGTGAATTCCGGCACGTCGATGCGGATGGTGTAGTCGCGCTCGGGATGCGGGTTGTCGAAGGTTTCGAGGTCTTTGCTCGGCTGGCTGGACATGGCAGGGTACTCGTGTCGTTGATTAGGGGGTTCGGTGAAAAAACGATCAGGCGCGTACGATACCGAAAGTGTACATTTTTCTCACCTGCCAGCCGTCAATGCCGTCGCAGATTCCTTGATGCGAAATCGGCCCTTCTGTAACCTTGCGCCCCTATGCGTCTATCCAAAATAAAGCTGGCGGGCTTCAAGTCCTTTGTCGATCCCACCACTATTCCCCTGCCGTCGAATCTCATCGGCGTGGTGGGGCCGAACGGCTGTGGAAAATCCAACGTCATCGATGCCGTGCGCTGGGTGATGGGTGAGTCCTCGGCGAAGAATCTGCGTGGCGATTCCATGGCCGACGTCATCTTCAACGGCTCCACTTCACGCAAGCCGGTGGGTCAGGCCACCATCGAGCTGATCTTCGACAACAGCGACGGCACCATCAAGGGTGAATTCGCCACCTTTAATGAGATCTCCGTGCGGCGTACCGTGTCGCGCGATGGCCAGTCGCAGTATTACCTCAATGGTACCCGTTGCCGCCGCCGCGATATTACCGATATCTTCCTCGGCACCGGCCTCGGTCCGCGCAGCTATTCCATCATCGAACAGGGCATGATCTCGCGCCTGATCGAGGCCCGGCCCGAGGATCTGCGCGTGTTTCTGGAAGAGGCCGCGGGTATCTCCAAATACAAGGAACGTCGCCGCGAGACGGAAAATCGCATCCGTCATACGCGCGACAACATGGAGCGACTGACCGACCTGCGCGACGAGCTGGGCAAGCAGTTGGAGCGTCTAAACCGGCAGGCACGAACGGCAGAAAAATATAAAGAATTCAAAGGGGAAGAGCGACTTCTTAAAGGACAGCTTGCAGCCTTGCGCTGGCGTGCGCTGGATGAACAGGTGACCGTCAAAGAAGGTTTGATCCGCGAAAAGGAGCTGGCGGTGGAAGCGTCGGTGATGCGCCAGCGCGCCATTGAGTCCGAGATCGAAAAGCTGCGTGAGCAGAATGTCGAGGTGGGTGAGGTCTTCAGCGAGGTACAGGGCCGTTTCTATTCCGTGGGTGGTGATATCGCCCGCGTCGAGCAGTCCATCCAGCACACCCGCGAACGCCGTCTGCAGCAGGAACGCGACCTGGCCGAGGCGGAGCGCGCGCTGGCGGAATCGCAGGCCCATCAGGCGGGGGATCGCGAGAAGATCGCCGAGCTGGAGCAGCAGCTGGAGATCCTGCGCCCGCAGCTGGAGGAAGCAAAGGAGCGTCAGGAAATCTCCGGTGCAGCCCTGCTCGAGGCCGAGCAGGCCATGCATGAATGGCAGTCGGCGTGGGCGGAGTTCAACCA
Source organism: uncultured Ectothiorhodospiraceae bacterium (assembly GCA_964614545.1). Taxonomy (GTDB): domain Bacteria; phylum Pseudomonadota; class Gammaproteobacteria; order SZUA-152; family SZUA-152; genus DRQN01. The sequence goes on along the minus strand of CAZTPE010000181.1, from coordinate 1,156 downwards.
GAATGCCGCCGAACCGGCGCGCAGTGCCGAGGTGGAACGCACCCGCCTGCAGAGTCTGGAGCAGCAGCATATCCAGCAGGAGCAGCGGATTTTGCGTCTGCAGGAAGAAAAGAAGCACCTGCTGAATTCGGCGCTGGAGGAAGAGATTGACCAGCGCCAGGCGCAGCTCGAAGAGTACGCCCTACAGACCGAGGCACTGCAGGAACGCTTGCAAGATCAGTTGGCGGCGATTGCCGAGGCGCGAGATGGTAATCATCAGCTGAGCGCGACGCTGGACGAACAGCGCGGTCGCTTACAAGCCATGCAGGGGCGATATTCCTCGCTGGAGGCCCTGCAGCAGGCCGCGCTGGGCAAGACCGGTGGCGAAGTGGCGCAATGGCTGGCCGGTAACGGACTGGCCGATGCTCAGCGTCTGGCGCAGGGGCTGACGGTGGATGTGGACTGGGAGCGCGCGGTGGAGTGTGTGCTGGGTCAGCATCTTGAAGCGGTGTGCGTGGATGGGCTGGATCCGGTGGCCGGTCTGCTGGGCGGGCTGGAACACGGTTCGTTGGCGCTGTTCGATACCGCACGGGCAGACATCGGCAACGATGCCGGCGGTCTGATGGCGGCACTGGGAGATAAGGTTAAGGCCCCCTGGCCGCTGGCCCCGATGCTGGCCGGGGTGTACGCCGCCGAAGATTTACCGCAGGCCCTGGCGCTGCGGCCGCAGCTGGCGGCGCATGAGTCGGTGATTACCCGCGACGGTGTGTGGCTGGGGCCGAACTGGCTGCGGGTGGCGCGCGATGCCGACGAAAAGGCCGGTGTGCTGCACCGCGAGCAGGAATTGAAGGAACTGACGGCGGGTATCGAACAGCTACGTGCGCAGGTGGAGGAAGGGCAGGCGCAACTGGCCGAAGGGCGTGAAAGCATCCAGCGGCGGGAGGAAGAGCGTGAATCGGTGCAGCGTGAATTGCACCAGGCCAGCCGCCAGCAGGCCGAGGTGCAGGCCCAGCTCAGCGGCCGCCAGGCGCGTCTCGAGCAGATGCGCAACCGCAGCCAGAACATCGAGCGTGATATCAGCGAGTTACGGCAGCAGTCGAACGAAAACGAAGAAGAGACCAAGCTGGCGCGCGGCCGGCTGGCCACGGCAATGGAGGCCATGGAGCTGCTGGCGACC
>CAZTPE010000180.1:2495-5711 GCA_964614545.1 uncultured Ectothiorhodospiraceae bacterium | reverse complement strand
AATTCACTGCGCTGGAAGCCCTCGGGCAGGGTCTGGCGCACGGTCTGTTCGATGACCCGCGGGCCGGCGAAACCGATCAGGGCCTTGGGCTCGGCCAGGTTGAGATCACCAAGCATGGCCAGACTGGCGGAGACACCACCCATGGTGGGATCGGTCATCACGGAAATGAACGGGATGCCACGCTTGCTCATCTTCGCCAGGGCCGCGCTGGTCTTGGCCATCTGCATCAGCGAAAACAGGGCCTCTTGCATGCGCGCGCCGCCGGAGGCGGTGAAACAAACGAAGGGGATGTTGTGCTCGATGGCGGTGTCGACACAGCGCACGAAACGCTCACCCACCACCGAGCCCATGGAACCGCCCATGAACTTGAACTCGAAGGCCGCAGCCACCAGTGGCACCCCCTTCACCTGCCCCATCATGCCGATCAGGGCATCCTTTTCACCGGTGGCCTTCTGCGCCTGGACCAGGCGATCCTTATATTTCTTCAGATCCTTGAACTTGAGGGCATCTACCGGCTCCAGGTTTTCGCCGATCTCTACACGCGGTTCTTCATCGAGAAAGGCCTCAAGACGACGACGGGCGCCGATGCGCATGTGATGGTCACACTTGGGGCAGACATCCAGATTACGTTCCAGATCGGCGCGATAGAGTACCGCGTCACAGGCCGGGCACTTGGCCCACAGGCCCTCGGGAACGGCCTTTTTCTGCTTGCCATCGATACGGATGCGCGAGGGTATTAATTTTTCCAGCCAGCTCATGGTGACAACCTGTCTCTGTTAGGCATCCATCGCCGCACGCATGCCGGCGAGAATATCGGTTATTTCCTGGATGATTTTATCGCTTTGGCCGGCATTCTGCTCGATCTTTTTCACCAAGGCGCTGCCCACCACCACGGCATCGGCCACGTTGGCCACGGCGGCCGCGGAATCGGCATCCTTGATACCGAAGCCGACGCCGACAGGCAGGTCGGTATGGCGGCGGATCTGCGCCAGCTTGTCGGTCACCGACTGCACGTCCAGGCCACCGGCGCCGGTGACGCCCTTCAGGGCCACATAATAGACGTAGCCACTGGCCACCGCACAGATTTTCTCGATGCGTATGTCATCGGTGGTCGGCGCGAGCAGGAAGATGGGGGCGACGCCGTAGTCGCGCAGCGCTACCAGCAGGTCGTGGGCCTCTTCCGGCGGCAGATCGACGCTAAGCACACCGTCCACACCGGCCTCAGCGGCGGCCTTGGCGAAGGTCTCGTAGCCCATCACCTCCACCGGGTTGAGGTAGCCCATGAGCACCACCGGGGTACCGGTGTCCTGCTGGCGGAACTCAGCCACCATGGCCAGCACGTCGCGCAGGCTGGTGCCGTGCTCCAGGGCGCGCTCGGCGGCGCGCTGAATCACCGGGCCGTCGGCCATGGGATCGGAGAACGGCACGCCCAGCTCGATGATATCGGCACCGGCGGCCACCATGGCGTGCATCAACGGCACGCTGATGGCGGGGGTCGGGTCGCCGGCGGTGACGTAGGGAATGAGGGCCTTGCGGCCCGCGCTTTTCAGTCGTTCAAAACAGTTCGTGATACGGCCCATATTGGTTCTCTTGGCTGTTTATTTCGATTTGTGGTTTTGCGTAGCCTGTGGATTCAACGCAGAGGCTCAGAGGACGCAAAGGAAAAATTCATACGGGCAACGCCGCTCTGCGGTGCGACCCATCGGGTGGCGCTCAGCGCCACGCTACTCACGATAGAATAATCCACCCTTTTGCGTTACACCGCAGAGCGGTGTAACGAGGCATACGACTCATTTCACGATTTCCAGTTCAATGGATAGAGGCTTTGATCAGGCCCGCCGATTCAACGCAAAGGACGCAGAGGCGCAGAGGACACAAAGAAAAACTTTCAATGATTTTTCTTTTGTATTTCTCTGCGACCTTTGCGCCTCTGCGACCTCTGCGTTTACAACACCCAGCCCTCTCAAACCTCGATGCCCTCCAGCGCCGCCACGGTGTGGATGTCCTTGTCGCCGCGGCCGGACAGGTTGACGACAATGATCTGCTCTCGATCCATGGTCGACGCCAACTTACCGGCATAGGCCAGGGCGTGACTGGACTCCAGCGCCGGCATGATGCCCTCGACGCGCGTCAGGTTGTGGAAGGCGTCCAGGGCCTCGTCATCAGTGATCGCCACATACTGGGCGCGGCCCTCGTCCTTCAGCCAGGCGTGCTCGGGGCCGACGCCGGGGTAGTCGAGACCGGCGGAAATGGAGTGGGTCTCGATGATCTGGCCGTTGTCGTCCTCCATCAGATAGGTACGGTTGCCGTGCAACACACCGGGCCGGCCGGCGCACAGGGGCGCGGCGTGACGACCGGAATCCAGTCCGTCGCCGGCGGCCTCGACACCATAGATGGCCACATCCTTATCATCAAGGAAGGGATAGAACAGGCCGATGGCGTTGGAACCGCCACCGACACAGGCCACCAGGGCATCGGGCAGGCGCCCGGCCTGATCGAGGATCTGCGCCCGGGCCTCGCGGCCGATGATGGCCTGGAAGTCACGCACCATGGCCGGGTAAGGGTGCGGGCCGGCGACGGTACCGATGATGTAGAAGGTGTCATCGATGTTGGTGACCCAGTCGCGCATGGCCTCGTTGAGGGCGTCCTTGAGGGTCTTGGAGCCGGATTCCACCGACACCACCTCGGCACCCAGCAGCTTCATGCGATAAACATTGATGGCCTGGCGGGCGATATCCACCGCACCCATGTAGACCACGCATTTCAGGCCCAGGCGCGCCGCCACGGTGGCGGTGGCCACGCCGTGCTGGCCGGCGCCGGTCTCAGCGATAATGCGGGTCTTGCCCATGCGCTTGGCGAGCAGGGCCTGGCCGACGGTGTTGTTCACTTTATGCGCGCCAGTGTGGTTGAGGTCCTCGCGCTTGAGATAGATTTGCGCCCCACCCAGCTGTGCGCTCCAGCGTTCGGCGAGATACAGCGGCGAAGGACGGCCGACGAACTGGCGCAGGTCTTCGTCCAGCTCATTGAGAAAATCGTCGTCGCTGAGGTATTTGTCGTAGGCCTCCTGCAGCTCGCGCAGGGGCACCATCAGAGTCTCGGCGACAAAGCGTCCACCGTAGGGACCGAAGTGGCCATTGTCGTCGGGCAACGCGCCCGCGGCCTGTTTGATCTGTACTGTCATTACTGCTCCATTGTTCGTTGTGCGCGTATCAGGCG
>CAZTPE010000180.1:0-2395 GCA_964614545.1 uncultured Ectothiorhodospiraceae bacterium | reverse complement strand
TTCTCGTTACACCGCTCTGCGGTGTAACGCAAAGGGATAGATCATTCTACCGTGAACAGCGTGGCGCTGAGCGCTACCCGATGTATGACACCGCAGAGCAGTGTCACAAATCCTTGCCTGCCTTTGCGTTCTTTGCGCCTTTGCGTTGAAAAGAAACCGCTACACCCCATCCGCCTGCCGCACGGCAGCCACCAGTTCAGCCATCTTCGCCGCGTCCTTGATGCCCTTCGCCGATTCCACGCCGCCACTGAGGTCGACGGCCCAGGGCCGCACCGCAGCGATGGCTTCACCGACGTTGTCCGGCGTCAGGCCGCCGGCCAGCACGATGGGCAGGGCCAGATCCCGCGGCACCCGCGACCACGCGAAGGACTCACCGGTGCCGCCCGGCGTGCCGGGATGATAGGTGTCCAGCAGCAACCCGGCCGCACCGCGATAGCGTTCGGCCTCGCGCGGCAGGTCGATGCCCTCGCGCATGCGGATGGCCTTCAGCCAGGGACGGCCGAACTGCGCGCAGTGGTCCGGAGATTCATCGCCGTGAAACTGCAGCAGGTCCAGCGGCACTTGCGCCAGCACTTCGCGCACACGATCGGCGGATGCATCGACGAACAGGCCCACGCTGCTGACGAAGGGCGGCAGGGCCGCGACAATGGCCTGCGCGGCGGCGATGTCCACGGCGCGCGGGCTGGGCGCATAGAACACCAGGCCGATGGCGTCCACGCCCAGCGCGGCGGCCTGTCGGGCGTCATCGGGGCGGGTGAAACCGCAGATTTTGATTCGGGTTCGCATGCGCTGGCGGACGTTTCGGGCAAACGCGCAGATTACCAGACCAACCGGGTATTGGACAGGCGCGGGATGCCGAACTCAGGCGGATACTCCACCGCCATCAGGTACAGCCCGTGCGGCGGCGCAGTCACACCCCCGGCGGTACGGTCGCGCGCCTCCAGAACCTCGCAGGCCCAGTCCGGCGAACGCTCGCCAGCACCGATGTCCATCAGCACGCCGGCGATGTTGCGTACCATGTGGTGCAGGAAGGCGTTGGCCTCGATATCGATGAACACCAAGTCATCCCGGCGCGAGATATCCAGCCGGGTGACGTTGCGGAACGGGGTGTTGGACTGGCAGCCGACGGCACGGTAGGAGGTAAAATCCCGCTCGCCAAGCAGGTGCCGGCCGGCCTCATTCATACGCGCCGCATCCAGCGGGCGGTATTCCCAGGTCACGCGACCACTGGCCAGGCTGGAGCGCATCGGGCGGTTGAGGATGACATAGCGATAGCGCCGACTGGAGGCGGAAAAGCGGGCATGGAAGTCATCGCTCACCGGCTTCGCCCACAATACGGTGATCGTGCGGTCAACATTGGCGTTGGTGCCCCGAATCCAGGATTGCGCGGCACGCTCGGCCCCGGTATCGAAATGCACCACCTGCTCCAGGGCATGCACACCGGCATCGGTGCGCCCGGCACAGACCAGCGCTACCGGTGCGTTAGCCACCCGTGACAGCCCTCGCTGCAGGCTGGCCTGCACAGTAGGCAAATCGCCCTGCTGTGCCTGCCAGCCGTGGAAATGCTGGCCATCGTATTCCACTCCAAGGGCAATTCTCATGAAAATTCCAGATTCCGATCAGAAGGTCTGCGGACTATTTTACCCGCTGAGGACGGCAAAGAGTGCAGCGAGCAGGAGCGGATACAGCCATTGTCCGAGGGGAGGATTGCTGGGTTTGGGCACCTCGATGGCCACCGCCGGTGCTGATTCCGCCTGCTCGATCACCGCCACCACCAGCCGCTGTGCCGTGGCGCCGATGCGCCACAGGCGCGCCTTCAGGCTTGTGGGACGAATATCCGCCGGTGGCTCATCTTCACGCGGCCGGTGGCGATAGATCACCTGTACGCTGTCGACGGCATCCAGGGTCAAGGCGATACGCACCGCCAGGCGTTCGCGCGGCAACCCCACCCAGGCCAATGGTGTCAAACACCACAGGATGGCCGAGATCAGGGCCGGGCGCAGCGTGGTACGCAACAGCAGGTTGACTGCGAATACGATCAACACCAGCGAGGCAATGCGCTGCCCGCCCCCGGCCAGCCCTTCCACGGTCGGCCCCCAGGGCCAGGCGGAGAACAGCAGCCGTCCCGGCGTGAACAATAGATATACCAGGGCAATAGATAGGAAAAACCAGCGCATACGACGAAGCATGCGCACTGCCAGCAACAGCCGCTCCCGCGGCCCCGGCAGGTACAGGGCCACCACCAGTACAGCACCCGCTAGCAGGATCGTCGCATCGCCAAAGGCAACAGCGGCGGCATAGATCAGGAACAGAATGATTTTGATGACAGGATGCATGGGTGTCCGAGTGCACGGCCGGGAACGGGCATTCCACGGCTCAGGCAAAAAAAAGGCGT
>CAZTPE010000179.1:0-5758 GCA_964614545.1 uncultured Ectothiorhodospiraceae bacterium | reverse complement strand
CGCTAGTGTAGGTCGTCACTCATTTTGTAACATTAGAATGAGTCCCATTTTTTACCAGGCAAGGCGCGAGGCGGAGTCATAGTGGGCCTATGGCGACAACGAGCAACGCTGAATGGTGAAAAATGGGGCCATTATAAGTTATGAAATGAGTGACGACCTACACTAGTCCCTTGTAAGAGGAGCTCCAGCAGTAGATGCTTTTCTTAAAGGGCCTACTTTATGGTGTCCCTGGGTTTATACGGTCGCGCAGGCACGATGGCGCATTATTGGTAATGGGTGGCTAGCTGCTGGTAGCTGGGATTGATGTCAGGGTCCTACCGATGCGTTTTACGCACCGCACTTTTCAAGTTGTCCGGTACCACCAGTTCCAGGACAGTGCCAGAGAACTCAAAGGCCTTCACATGGGCATGGAGCCAGTCCGCCTGCTTCTGGCTCCAGTTGGCGCAGGCTAATCCACGAACAGCTTTCATTGGTGTGATGCACCTGCCGCATGCTGTGCTGCTGGCAACCCCGCCAGACCCGGTAGCGGTGGTAGAACTGGGCCTAGCTGTAGCCATCATCGGGATGGCACTGACGATACTCCCGCCACTGCTGTTTTCTCCGCCTGAAAATGGCCGGAATCATACAGTCGCCAAGTTAAATCAACGCGTTAGGAAGGTTTCTGATTTTATCCGATCATTGATTCTGGACATCCGGAAAAAGTGATCGGATAAAACCAGAATCGATGATCGGAATGGGCCAGAATATACAGTAGCGTAGGTCTTCGGCAAGAGTCACCCGCTTTACTTCTGCTTCCAGCACTTGTTTCCTGGCCTTGCCTGCGCGGGTTGGGGTCGATGATCGGGATATGTCCCAAGGCACGACTGTGTGCTTTGACCTGCGGAGCGTCGTAGGAGGCATCCATCACATCGTTGAGACGGGTGACCTACTCATGGGTGATTTGCGCCAATGGGATGGCCGCTTGGCTATCGTGCGGGGAGGCGGAGGTAAGCAGGCAGCTGATGGGAATGCCGCCATCGACGGCATCGATATGGAGTGTGTATCCGATCCAGCTCATTAGTAAGAAAATTTATGACGACGTATAAGGTTTTCTGCAAGTTGCCCCCCCCGTAAACCGGGATCTCTCACGCTCATCGCAGCCAGTAAAAGCAATACGGCGGTATCACCAACTGGTCCTTAAACATGTACGGTGATACGCCCGAGTAGAGATCCTGCAACTGTCCAAACTCGAAGTAGCCACGGTTACCCAGATCACCGAGAGTGAGTGACTGGGGTGAACTATCGAAGTTACCCACCACCAGCACATTGTCATTCAGTTGCAGCGCGCTGCTGCGTATAAACACGAACAGATGTGGATTATCGGTCGTCAGCAGCTCACGATTATTGTAGTCGGCGAAGGCGGGGATGGTTTTCCTCACGGCAATCATCCTTTGCAGGCCATCGAAGATTCTTTGCTGTACCGTGCCGTGGCGGTGTCGCAACTCGGCCTTTTCCCAGTTAATAGTTGGACGATGTATCCAGCGGCTGTCGTGGGCCTTGCTGCTGTCCTCCCTGTAGCCGTGGTCATTGAGGGTGCCGATCTCGTCACCGTAGTAGATCAACGGGATGCCACCGAATGACATGACCATGCCATGCAGTAACAGGATGAGATCGACACTACGCTGGATGGCTGTCGGATCATTACTTTCCAGCGCCGACTCCAGCGCCGCTAACGAGGCCAGCGCCCCGGAGATACGGGCATCGCCGGTCTTCTCGTTGCGGCCAAAGGGATGGCCACGGGCCGGCGAATCGGCATAGGCCCCGGTAAAATAATCGACCAGGAAACGCCGGTGCGCAGAGGGTTCATAGCCGGCCTGTACGATATCCGCATCGTCGAAGCCCAGACCGATGTCGTCGTGGCAACGCACATAATTGAGCCAGGTAGCGCGGTCCAGCTTGTCCGGCAGGCTGCGGATGCCCTGGTTGAGCAGGTGGGTACTTTTGGTCGCTACCGCATCCCACAGCAGGGCCATAAAGGTGGCGTTGTAGGCAATCTCACATTCCTTGGCAATGATCGCATCCTCACCGAAATACTTGATGATCTCCACCGGCGCGACAATGGCCTCGGCAATGAACAGCACCCCTGGCGCAGTCACCTGGCAGCAGTCCTTCATTAGCTGCAGGATGAGATGTGCTTCACGCTCGTTCTGGCAGATAGTACCGATCTTCTTCCACAGAAAGGCCACCGCATCCAGGCGCACGATGTCCGCCCCCTGATTGGCCCAAAACAGGATGATATCCAGCATCTCGATGAACACGGCGGGGTTGCTGTAGTCCAGATCCCACTGGTACTTGTTGAAGGTTGTCATCACCCATTTACCCATGGTCTCGTCATAGGTGAAGTTGCCGGGTGAGGTCTCGGGGAAGATCTCCGGCATGGTCTCTTCGAACATGTCCGGGATCTCACGATCATCGAAGATATAGTAGTAGTCTTTGTATTGCTGCTCACCGGCGCGGGCGCGTCTGGCCCACTCGTGCTCGTCGGAGGTGTGGTTCAGCACCACATCGAGGGTCAGCAGGATATTACGCTTACGCAGGCTGTTTGACAGTGACTGCAGATCCTGCAGCGTGCCGATACGCTTATCCACATCGCGAAAGTTGCTAACCGCGTAACCCCCATCACTGGCGCCCTGGGGGCACTCCAGGATGGGCATCACGTGAATCATGTTAATGCCCAGCTCCTGCAGATAACTCAACCGCCCCTGCAATCCCTGCAGATCACCCGCAAAGCCATCGGTATACATTGCCATACCAACCCATTCCTGGCTGAGAAACCAGTTGTGGTCTTTTTCACGCGATGTATCCAGCATCTTCAGGGAACTTTCACGCTTGATGAACTGGCACGCCATGACCTCGACCAGCCGCCCCATTTGCTGTTCGAAGTCATCCCGGTCGCCATACAGAAGATGGAACAATGAGTGGATGGCATAAAAATTCGCACCCAGCCGAGTATAGAAATGGCGCAGGTCACGCTTGCGGATCTCGGGCTTGAGCTCGCTGAGGATCTTGTTCAGTAGTGAGTGGGATACCTGTTCGTACATGACTGCCTGGCTTGTAGTGTTCGAGGAGACCGTCGGTCTGGAGGCAAAAGAGCAGCCGATAGCGGATGATTACAGACGGGTCATCCGCTAACTATGCAGCGGCGCATAGTTGCTGAACTTAAGGGCATTGGGCATCAGGCCTTCGATACCCCACAGGCATTGAAAAAATCATAGTAGTCGATGGCCTCCAGGATGCCCTGTGCATACGGCTGGTGGGCAAAGTAGATTCGCTCCTGATCTACCAGTTGTGACAATTCCTCGTGGTGGCGGTTGCCCACCACCACGGCCAGGGTATTGCCACGCATCATGTCTTCGTCTGCACCGGAGCCACCCGCTACCAGGATATGTTCGAGAGGGATATCCAGTCGCTGTGAAACATAGCGTAACGCCTGGCCCTTGGAGGCGCGCGACGGCACGATGTCGAGAAACTGGCCGAAGGAACAGAACACATTGGCGGTGAGTTCTTTCTGCCGGAGCAGGGTGATGATGTCGTCCGGGGATGGCGCCTTCTGGGGGTCAAAATAGTAAGAGACCTTGAACTGGCTTTGCTCCATCTGCGGCTGAGGTTTCAGGCCGGGTACACTGGCCAGCACTCGCCGTACCCGCTGTGGGTTCCAATCATGGTCAATGTGGTCGGCCCACCAGTCGTCCTCGGTAAGCCCTTGTCCGTAATGGATGCGGGTACCCAGGCTGCTGATCAACACATCCGGCGTCGGGATATGGTGTTTTTTCATCAGCGCCAGGGCGCTGTCGATACGGCGCCCGGTGGCGATGCCGAAGGCGACACTCTTGCGATGTGCCCGCATCGTCTCGACAAAACGCTGCATGGTGGCTGGGCTACCGGCCAGACTCTGATCCAGGTCGGTGAAGATGGCGCGGTCCTGGTAGCGCTTCGCTCGGAGTTCAGGCCGCTTGATGGGAATCGGCTCATAGCTACCCGGTAGCCCTCGGATCCTGGCCAGGTAGTTCTCGGCATGGGCTTGCCAGGCGTAGTGACGCTGCACGCCCTCAATGCCGTTATGGGATGCCCGTAACCAGGCAGTCCGATCACGCAACAGCTTGAGCAGGGCGCTCGTGATGGCGGCCTTGTCCAGCGGGTCGACCAACACACCATTGTGACAATTGGCGATGATATCCACCGGACCACCATTCTCGGTTACCACTACCGGCAGACCACTGGCAGCGGCCTCCAAAATAGTCAGGCCAAAGGGCTCGGTGAGTGCCGGGTTGATAAACACGCCACCCGAGGTCGCCGTCAGGCGGTATATTTCGGGTACCTCTTTGGCGTTGTGATGCTTTGGAATAGCTACCCTGCCGTAGAGGTCATAGCTGTCGATCAGCAGAAGGATGTTGACCCACACCGCCTGGGCACCAGCATCCATGTCACGAATATCATCGCGGCAGCCGGCAACAATAAGTAGGTTGGCCGCTTCCTGCAGTGCAGGTGATTCACCAAAGGCCTCGATCAGGGTAAGAATATTCTTCCGCTCGTCCGGCCGTGACAGGGCGAGAACCAGCGGCTTTTCGGGTTCACTGAGAAAATGCACCAAGTGGCGGGCGAAGGCGACGTTGTCACTCCTTCGCGGCGGATGAAACTGCTGCAAGTCTGTGCCGGGCGGAATGACCGCCATGCGATTGGGATCGTAGTAGTCGTAGAGGGCGTATTGTTCCTCGATCTCATTATGGGTGCTGGTAATCACCAGATCGGCGTTGGCCAGGATCTCTTCCTCGGCATCGATGCGCCGCTCAATATTGTAGGTCTGTTCGATCTCCTCTCGCGACAGGCCGTGGGCCAGGAGGCGCTTGCGTTTGTCCCGGCCCAGCGAGTGGCCGGTATGAACAAGCGGGATACCCAGCAGACTGGCAAGACGCACGCCCACATACCCCGCATCGGCATAGTGGCTGTGTACCAGGTCGGGCATGCGGGGCTGCGCATTGAGCCAGTTGGTCAGGTTGTCCGTGAAGCTGTCGAGATAATCCCACAGCTGCTCTTTGGGCAGGTATTCCTCGGGTCCGGCATCGATGCGCACGATGCGAACCTTGTCGGACAGAGCCTCAATGGGCTCGGCATAGTCGTCACTGACTGTTGGATCGATCACCCGACGGGTAACAAGATCCACCTGCCCAACATCATCACGCTCGCCCAAGGCACGGGATAGATCGGCGACATATTTGGTCTGTCCACCCGTATCGGCATCACGACCGAGCTCCAGGTCATGACCGCGGATCAAACCATGAATACTGATCAGCAGCAGATAGATTTTGTTGTTATCGTCACTTACAGGCATTGTGTGCCGCCTTATCTGTGGTGGGTATCGCCTGAATCCGTGACCAAAAGGTGACCGCATGGCGCATCAATAGTAGGCCCTTTAGGCGGGATATCGGCTTTACAGTGGATCAATACATCTGCTTCTTCAGGGCACTTCACTAAACCGGGTATAGTGGGCCATCAAGTTTATATTGAAGAGCCGACCCTTCAGGGGGAGAAGTAAAATATGCATAATGGATCCCCACTCCACCGGCTCAAGACATGAAAGCAGATAATACCAAAAGCCCGTACAGAATCCTGACCCCGACCCAGATCCTCTCATGGGTGGATGACGATGCACAGATAATGCGACTACGCAGTGATCGTGATGTCATGCCGGGGGGCTATTCGGCGGCCGCAATCCCGGCAT
>CAZTPE010000178.1:0-5780 GCA_964614545.1 uncultured Ectothiorhodospiraceae bacterium | reverse complement strand
CTCTACGGTCGCGACAACACCCCGCAGCTGCTGGCCAGCTTCGAGCGGGGCTTCGACAAGGGACAAAATGAAGCCGCACGCACGGTCACCAACGAATCGGGCGACCCCCTGTGGAACATCTTCGCCCAGGCCAACTGGGGTGGCGAATACGTCGCGCTGATGCTGGCCGCCAAGCAGTCCAGCAAGCCGGTGAAATCTGCGGCAACCGAAACCGCCGTCTATTCCACGCGCCAGGTTTCCGTCAACTAAGCCGGATTCCCTGCAACTCGAGAGCTCGTACTTGCACGAACTCTGGAGTACCGACAAGCCCCGCCAGTACTGGCGGGGCTTTTTTTATCCTTCGAAGATGCTATCCCCCGCTACTAGTACTCCGTCCAGATTATATTGACGGAGCACTAGGGTCTGTTGACGTTTCATTTTCATCACTGCTGGAGCCGATTTTTCCGTCCTGCAAGACGGAAGAAGCGCCGTGTAGTTATTCTACACAAGCGACTGACAACGCAGCAGGGCGGAAAAATCGGCCCAGGCCTGCAGGTTGCTACACAAATATCCGGTGACAGCAGGCCGATAGTATTGGGGCAACCATTACTCAGTCATCCTCGCGGCGGAATTCGCCATCGATGGTACGCGGGCCATGCGACCCGGAGGCCGGCCCCTGCGGCCCGCCAAACCCCGTCATTACGGCATTGCGCAACACGCGACGGATCAGGGCCCGGCGCAGACTCGGTATCAGGCAGGCAAAACCGATGGCATCGGTAAAAAAACCGGGGGTCAACAGTAATGCACCCGCCACCAACAGCACCGCCCCTTCCAGCATCTCCACCGCAGGGATGCCGCCCTGCGCCAGGGTCGAACGTACCCGCGTCAGGGTCGAAAGACCCTGTATACGCAGTAGCCAGGCACCCAGCACGGCGGTAAACACCACCATAAACACCGTTGGCAGGGCACCGATGATGCCACCGACCTTAATCAGCAGATAGATCTCCAGCAAAGGAATCAGCAGAAACAGCAGAAACAGAATTTGAAAGGGGCGCATGGTCGTGGTCCGGAGGGGCGGTTCCTCATTTTATTCGCAGCCGGGAAGCATTACCATCGGCCCGCGCTGCAACAATACCCGTGCCGATGTATCCATAGAAAGAAGACCAGCCACAGAATACTGGGATATGGGGACATTTGCACCGATTGCATCGACGCGTCCACACAGGCGTGTAAATATATGCCGCCCTGTGGCTGACGCTACGAATAGCTATATATAAGAGGCCTTTTGTCCGATATAAATGGTGAGAAACCTCGCATCCGGCTATTGCCCACCAGGAAAAAAGAACCATGTCCGATCATCTGCTGATTTACTGCACCTGTCCCGACCAGGGCAGCGCACAATCCATTGCCAACACACTGGTGGACAAAGGTCTGGCCGCCTGCGTTAACATCCTGCCCGGGGTGCATTCCGTGTATCGTTGGGCGGGAAAGCGCGAAAACGCACAGGAGCATCTGCTGACGATCAAGACCCTGCACAGCGCCTATGAACCGTTGGAACAGGCCATCGTCGACATGCACCCCTATGAACTTCCGGAAATAATCGCTGTCCCCATAACTCACGGGCTGGCGGGTTATCTCGCCTGGATCGATGAAAACGTCACCAACGAGAATCAATAAATGACCCTCATCAAACACCTTGCCTGGCTGCTGCTGGCCACCACGATTTTTGCACCCACCACCTATGCGGGCTACGGCGGCGCCGGTAACGAAGAGCCCCTGATGCCGGATGAGGCTTTCAAGCTCAGCGCCCGGATGCTGGACGCCGGCACCCTGCGCGCTGAATGGGCGATTGCCGATGAATACTATCTCTACCGCGACAAGTTCAAATTCGAGCCCCAGGACGGCAGCGTCACCCTTGGCGAGGCGAACTACCCCAAGGGTAAGATCAAGAACGACGAATTCTTTGGCCGAATGGAAACCTACCGCAAACACGTCGCCATCGACATCCCGGTCAGTGGCGCCAGCGGCAGCCTGACCCTCGACATCACCTCACAGGGCTGTGCGGACATGGGCATCTGCTACCCGCCGCAGACCCAGACCGTCACCCTCGACATCCCTGTCGCCGGCACGACAAGCGACGACAGCGGCGGCTTCAACCCGCTGGGCGCCTTGAAAAAGCTCAGCGCCAGCCTCGGCCTGAGCAGTGATGATGACAAATTTCTGACGGTAGAACAGGCATTCATCCCCAGCATCGAGGCCATCGACGGCAACACCCTGCGCGCTCGCATCGAAGTCGCCGATAGTGTGTATCTGTATCGCGACAAAATCACCTTCAGCGTCAAGGACGCCCCGGGCATCTCCCTCGGCAAACCGACCCTGCCCTCGGGCGACGTCAAGGTCGACGAGTATTTCGGTGAGATGGAGGTGTACCACAACAGCGTGGATCTCGAGATACCCGTCATCCGCAGCAACCTTGACGCCACCGAAATCACCGTCGTCATCAATTATCAGGGCTGCGCCGATGCCGGCTTCTGCTACCCGCCCACCAGCACCGAGATCCCGGTCATGCTGCCCGCCGTCGAGGCCGCCACCCTCGGCGCCGTCGACAACACCCCGCCGGCAACGAGCAGCAGCGACGGCCCGGCCAAGTCCGAACAGGATCGCATCGCCGACTCCCTGGCCAGCGGCAGCACCATCCTGACCATCCTCACCTTTTTCGGTTTTGGCCTGTTGCTGGCCTTTACCCCCTGCGTCTTTCCCATGATTCCCATCCTCTCCAGCATCATCGTTGGCCAGGGTGACGAACTCACCACCCGGCGCGCCTTCATCATGTCGCTGGTCTATGTGCTGGCCATGGCGCTCACCTATACCGTGGCCGGTGTGATCGCCGGGTTGTTCGGCGAAAACCTGCAGGCCGCCTTCCAGAACCCATGGATTCTCGGCACCTTCAGCGCCGTGTTCGTCGCCCTGGCCTTCTCCATGTTCGGTTTTTTCGAGCTGCAGATGCCCAGCTTCCTGCAGAGCCGTCTCACCGAGGTGAGCAACAAACAACAGGGCGGCACCCTCACCGGCGTCGCCGTGATGGGCTTCCTCTCCGCGCTCATCGTCGGCCCCTGCGTCGCCGCACCGCTGGCCGGCGCACTGATCTATATCGGCCAGACCGGCGACGCGGTACTCGGCGGCATGGCCCTGTTCGCCCTCAGCATGGGCATGGGCGCACCGCTGCTGGCCATCGGCACCTCGGCGGGCAAACTACTGCCCAAGGCCGGCGGTTGGATGAATGTCATCAAGGCCGTATTCGGCGTGATGCTGCTGGCGGTAGCCATCTGGATGCTGGAGCGCATCATCCCCGTCTCCGTCGCCATGCTGCTGTGGGCGGCCCTGCTGATCATCTCGGCGGTGTACATGGGCGCCCTGGAGCCGGTGGGCGAAGGTTCCGGCTGGCGCAAACTGTGGAAGGGTGTCGGCGTCATCGGCCTCATCTATGGCACCCTGATGCTGGCCGGCGTCGCCACCGGCGGCAAGGACACCCTGCAACCCCTGCACGGCCTGGCCATGGGTATCGGCATGGGCGGCGCCACGGGCACCTCACAAAGCAGCGAGCTGCAATTCAAAAAGATCAAAGGCCTGCAACAATTGGAACAGGAAATCGCCACCGCCAGCGCCGCCGGCAAATCGGTCATGCTCGACTTCTATGCCGACTGGTGCATCTCCTGCAAGGAAATGGAAAAATACACCTTCTCCGATTCCGGCGTGCAAAGGGCCTTACAGGGCGTCGTACTGCTAAAGGCCGACGTCACCCTCAATGACGCCACGGACAAGGCCCTACTCAAGCACTTCGGCCTCATCGGCCCGCCGTCTATCATGTTTTTCGGCCCCGATGGTGAAGAACGCCGCGCCTGGCGCATGGTAGGCTACATGCCGGCAGAGGAATTCCGCGACCATGCCACCCAGGCCTTCCGCCAATGAACGCCACGCACCTAACCCGGATATGAAAAAACCCGTTCGTCTCGCCGCCTACATCCTGACCTTTGCCGTCGGCATGTGGGGCGGCAACCTGATGATCCAGAAACTGACCGGCAATGCCACCGGCCAAGAGGCCGCCGAGGCCATGCTCGACCGACCCGCGCCAGACTTCAGCCTGCCCGATATCGACGGTAAAATACGCCATTCCGAGGAATGGGCCGGCAAGGTTCGGGTCGTCAACTTTTGGGCCACCTGGTGTCCACCCTGCCGCAGCGAGACGCCCATGTTCGTCGATATGCAGGAGAAATATGGCGCTACCGGACTACAGTTTATCGGTATCGCCATCGACGATACCGACAAGGTGCAGGATTTCATGGACACTTATGGCATCAACTACCCGATGCTGATCGGCGATGACAACGCCATCGACGTAGCCAAGCGGTACGGCAACCGCTTCGGCGCCCTGCCCTACACCGTAATCATCGATCGCAAGGGGCAGATCCGTCATGTGCAGCGCGGCGAACTCAAGCAGGAAATCGCCGAAAAAGTCTTCCGCAAGCTACTCTAGGCCAGCGCCGAAATAACCGAGCAATTCCTTATACTTTGCGGCGATCATGCAAATAACAGCGGAGATCACCCGGAAACGTGCAGACTTATGGACAAGCCTCCACGAATTGGTCATAATCGCGCCAATAGCGGGGACAGCCCTATAAGACTCCCGCCGGATTCCCGACGTTCGGACACGTTCTTACTTGTTGGCGTGTGTATTCTTCATTTTCACTGCGAAGCAGACATGGCGAACATCCTGGTTCTCAATGGCCCCAACCTCAACCTGCTCGGAAGCCGTGAGCCGGAGCATTATGGCCGAACCACGCTGGCCGATATCGATCGGCATCTGCAACACCTTGCCAGTCAGGCAGGACACACACTGAGCAGCCTGCAAAGCAATGCAGAGAGTGAACTGGTGGAACGCATTCACCTCGCTCAGAGCGAGGACGTCGCCTTTATCATTATCAACCCGGCCGCCTTTACCCACACCAGCGTCGCCCTGCGTGATGCACTGTCTGCGGTAGCCATCCCCTTTATCGAAGTTCACCTGTCCAACGTCCACGCACGTGAGGCCTTCCGCCAGCACTCCTATTTTTCAGATCTGGCCGTTGGCGTCATCAGCGGACTGGGCGCGCAGGGTTACGAATTGGCGTTAGACGCCGTCATCAGAAAATTATCGGATCACTGAATTCAACTTACACCGAGTCGACAAGATCATGGATATTCGAAAAATCAAAAAACTCATCGAACTGCTGGAAGAATCCGGCATCGCCGAACTGGAAATTCACGAAGGCGAGGAGTCCGTGCGCATCAGCCGCTACGGCACTGCTGCGCCGGCACCTGTAGCAGCCGCGGCCCCGCTTGCGATACCCGCTGCCACAGCCACACCAGAAGCCGAAGCGGAACCCGCCACCATCAGCGGCCACACCGTCAACGCGCCCATGGTCGGCACCTTCTACCGGGCTGCCTCCCCGAACGCCGCCCCCTTCATCGAGGAAGGCCAGACCGTGAAGGTCGGCGACACCCTCTGTATCATCGAGGCCATGAAACTGCTGAACCAGATCGAGGCCGACAAGGCCGGCGTCATCACCGCAATCCTGGTCGAGAATGGCGAACCGGTCGAATACGGCGAACCCATGTTTGTCATCGAGTAACTACAACCTAGATCCTGCAAGTGCTCGCACTCACTCAGCACAAGCTCTTGATCCGTATAGCGATATGAAACTTTTCGGCAATCACAATAAGGATTACGCTCAAAGTTGTCATTCGCTCTACGAATCAATATC
>CAZTPE010000177.1:0-5781 GCA_964614545.1 uncultured Ectothiorhodospiraceae bacterium | reverse complement strand
CGAACAGCAGTGGTACCAGGCCGAAGGCGGCGATGGTGGCGGTCATCATCACCGGACGCAGACGTCGCCGGGCACCCTCGATGACCACTGTGCTGATGTCTTGTCCCAGGGCCAGCAGCTGATTGAAATAGGTCACCATCACCACACCGTTGAGCACCGCGATGCCCAGCAGGGCGATGAAACCCACGGAGGCCGGCACGGACAGGTACTCACCCGTAAGCCACAGGGCGACCACGCCACCGATCATGGCGAAGGGGATGTTGGACAGCACCAGCACCGCCTGGCGCAGGGAACGGAAGGTGGTAAACAGAATGAGGAAGATCAGCCCCAGCGCCACCGGCACCACAATGGCCAGGCGAGTGGCCGCACGCTGCTGGTTCTCGAACTGTCCGCCCCATTCCAGGGTGTAGCCGGTGGGCAGTTTGATCTCGCTGCCGACGCGAGCCCTGGCCTCATCGACGAAGCCGACCAGGTCACGCCCGGAGACACTGGCCACCACCACCGCCATGCGCTTGGCGCGCTCGCGCTTGACCATGACCGGGCCCTCAGTGCGCTCGATATGGACGATGTCGGCCAGACGCACACGGCGGCCATCAGTCAACACGATGTGCTGACCGGCGAAACTGGTGGGTGAATCGCGCAGGCTCTGCGTACCGCGGATCACCAGCGGGATACGGCGGATGCCCTGATACACCGTGCCCACTATCATGCCCTCGATCTGGGTACGCAGCAGGTCTTCCAGCGCCTCCACGCTGAGGCCGAGGCGCCCGGTGGCGAGGCGGTCCACCACCAGTCGGTAGTACTGTGCACCTTCGTTGCGCGGCGTATAGACCTCCTCCGTGCCCTCGATACCCTGCACCACCTTGACGATGGCATCGGCGGTACGATTGAGATCCTCCTGATCTTCGCCGAAGATCTTGATCGCCAAGTCACCACGAACGCCGGTGAGCATCTCGTCAACGCGCATCTCGATGGGCTGGGTAAAGGCGAAGGTGACACCGGGAAAATCGGCCATCACGGCACGGATGTTTTCCATCAGCGCCGCCTTGTCGGGCACCGTCCACTCCTCGTGCGGCTTGAGGATCAGGAAACTGTCGGTGTCATTGAGCCCCATGGGATCCAGACCCAGCTCATCGGAACCGGTGCGTGATACCACACCCACCACCTCCGGTACCCGCTTCATCAACGCCTGCTGGAAACGGGTGTCGATGGCGAGGGACTCCTCCAGACTGATGGACGGCAGCTTCTCCAGCTGTACGATCATGTTGCCCTCGTCCATGGTGGGCATGAAGGTCTTGCCCACCTGGGTGTACAGTGCGGCGGCCGCCAGCATGGCCAACAAGGCAATACTGAATACGGTACGGCTGTGGCGAAAGGACCAGTCCAGCGCCGGCATGTAGAGCCTCAGCAACTGCCGCACCAACCACGGATCGCCGTGCGCGGCCTTGCCCAGCAGAAAGGAGGCCAACACCGGAATCACCGTCAGCGACAACAGCAGCGACGCAGACAAAGCGAAGACGATGGTCAACGCCACCGGCGAGAACAGCTTGCCCTCCAGGCCCTGCAAGGTCAGCAGGGGCAGGAAAACGATAATAATAATGGTGATACCCGAGACCATGGGTACGGAGACTTCACGCACCGCACGGAAGATCAGGTGCAGGCGCGGCAGACGGCTGCCCTTTTCGCGCGACAGATGGCTGACCACGTTCTCCACCACCACCACGGCGGCATCCACCAGCATGCCGATGGCGATGGCCAGGCCACCGAGGGACATGAGGTTGGCCGACATGCCAAACATATACATGAAGATAAAGGTCACCAGTGCCGCCAGTGGCAACACCAAGGCCACGGTCAGCGCCGCACGCAGGTCACCGAGGAACAGCACCAGCAAAATCAGTACGAATACGATCGCCTCGCCCAGGGCGCCGGTAACGGTACCCACGGCGCGATCCACCAGTCGGCCGCGATCGTAGAATACATTGACCTCCACACCGGGTGGCAGCCCTGGACGCAACTCGTCCAGCTTGGCATGAATGCCGGCCACCAGCTCGCGGGCATTGGCACCACGCAGGCCCAGCACCAGGCCCTCCACCACCTCGCCCTTGCCATCATGGGTGACGGCGCCGTAGCGGGTCAGGGAGCCGATGCGCACCTCGGCCACGTCGGCCACCCGCACCGGCTGCTGCATATCGGCGCGCACGACGATGGCTCGTACGTCGTCGAGGGTCTGAATGGCGCCCTCGGTGCGCACCAGCAACACCTCTTCGCCATCGTTGAGACGGCCGGCGCCGTCGTTGCGGTTGTTGTCGCGCAGCGCCTGCTGCAATTCCAGAGTACTGATACCACGCGCCAGCAGACGGGCCTGATCCGGCACCACTTCATAGGTACGCGCCTTGCCGCCGAGGGCATTGACATCGGCTACACCGGGCACCGTGCGCAGGGCCGGGCGGATTACCCAGTCGAGTAGATCGCGGTGTTCGATCAGCGACAGACCGCCGCCTTCAATGGTGAACATGAACATCTCACCCAGCGGCGTGGTCATGGGCGCCATGCCGCCGCTGATATCCGCCGGCAGATCGGCCCAAATAGCGCCCAGACGCTCCGCCACCTGCTGACGTGCCCAATAGATATCCGTGCCTTCCTCGAAATCGACGGTGATATCGGTGAGGGCGTACTTGGCCACCGAGCGCAGCATGGCCATGTGCGGGATGCCCAGCATCTCCACCTCTACCGGTGCGGTGATGCGGGCCTCCACCTCTTCCGGCGTCATGCCCGGTGCCTTGATGATGACCTTCACCTGGGTACTGGAGACGTCGGGAAAGGCGTCGATGGGCGTCTTCTGAAAGGCCATCCAGCCACCGCCCACCAGCAGCAGGGCGAACAGCAGCATCAGCAGGCGCTGGGTGAGGGCGAACTGGATCAGGCGCGAAAGCATTACTCTACCCCTTCCAGCCAAGCCGCCTTGAGTGCAGCGGTACCGGCCATGACCACCTGATCATCCGGCTGCAGATCAGCACTGACCACCACCGCATCGCTCTCCTCCGCACGGATGATCACAGGTACGACAAGAAAACCCGATTCGCGGGCGATGAACACCCAGGTCTTGCCACCCTGACGCACCAGGGCACCAAGGGGAATGCGGTAATTGTCCTCGGCACGACCAGTCGCCAGTTCCACCTCGATGAACTGCCCCGGGTGCAGACGTTCGGCGCCGGCGTTGACCTCGGCACGCACCAGCACACCCTGATCGGCACCGTGAACCATGCGGCCGATGGTAATCACCTTGCCTTCCACTGCAGGCTCCAGCACGCGCACCGTGCTGCCTGTGGCAATCTGCGACAGGCGTTCCAGTGGCACGTGGATTTCCAGCCAGAGTGGCTTCAGGCGGCCAATACGATACAGAGGGTCAAGGGCATTGAGGCGCTGTCCCGGCGTCGCCAAACGCTCCAGCACCACGCCGTCGAGGGGTGAGCGCACCGTCAGAGTGCCGGAGAGCTGGCGCTCCTCGGCGAGATGCTTCAGGGCGGGGCGATCCATCCCCGCCAATTGCAGAGTCTGCCGCCCCTGCTCCACCTCGGTGCGCACCTGCACGTAGTGGGCATGGGTGGTCTGATAGCGGCGCTCGGCGATGATGCCCTCCTCCAACAACTGACGATCGCGTTCCCAGTCGGAACGGGCCAGATCCAGCCGGCTCAGGGCCTGCAGATAACTGCGCTGCAGGCTGAGCA
Source organism: uncultured Ectothiorhodospiraceae bacterium (assembly GCA_964614545.1). GTDB lineage: Bacteria > Pseudomonadota > Gammaproteobacteria > SZUA-152 > SZUA-152 > DRQN01. The sequence continues at coordinate 2,053 of CAZTPE010000177.1, read as the reverse complement.
GTTCCGGGCTGAGGATGGCGGCCAGCCTCTGGCCCTGCTTTACCGCATCACCCTCGGCCACCAGCAGGCTCTCCAGCAGACCGCTGAGGGGGGTGCTGACCACGCGCAGCTGGGCGGTGGGTACTTGCACCTGGGCCGGATAGGCCACACTCCACGATTGGGTCGCCACCGCCACCGGCGCGGTGCGCACGCCCATGGCCTGGCGTTGTTTCTGAGTCATGGAGATCAGATCCGCGGCCAGCAAAGAGCCGCTGGCCAGCACCATGGCAACGATCAAAAGGGTGCTACGTGACAGGGTGACCAAGACAATCGATATCAAAGCCGCATTCAGAACGTCCCACAGGCGCTGGGGCAAGGCGCGGCTCGCCGGGAATGCCCCAGGTCCTTGCCAAGAGCCGCAACGCCGAACCAACGCCTGTGGGGCGCTCCCTCCGGGCGGGCGGCTGGGCAGCCATCCGCGGCGTTGCGCCAGCTTGACAGGGAGTGGCCACGCCGGCGCCGGCGCGCCTTGCGGGCTGACCACCCAGCCACCCGCTGAATGTGGCTTTGATATCGATTGTCTTGGTGTCATTGCGGAATTTCTCCCAAAAGGTGGTTATAGCGGCTCACGGCACGCTGATACTCGATACGGGTACGGGTCAGATTGCGCGCCGCAGAAGCGGCCTGACTACGCGCCTGCAATAACAGAAACAGATCACTCTCGCCGAGGTCGAAAGCACGCTGGCTCATGGTCATGCGGGTATCGGCCAGCTGATTCTGCCGCTTGGCCAGGGCCAGGGCCTTCTTGCTGCGCTGCAGCTCCTGATTGATCTGCACCTGCTTCAGCTTGAGGCTCCGCTTTGCCGACGCCAGCCCCATACGAGCCCCGGCCAGTGCCGCTTCGCTCTCCGCCACCTGTGGCGCCGTGCTGTATCGGGTGCCGAATGGCAGGCTGATCTCCGCACCGAGGGAATTGCCAAAGGAGTCCAGTGCATTACCACGATCACGCTTGGCATAAAGGGTTACTTTGGGTGCCGACTGGCGCTGCCGGCGGCTGTCATCACGGCGCGCCGTCATCTGCGCGACACGCAGCTGCTCACGTTGCAGCAGGGGGTGGGAGGTATTCAGACTTTTCTCCAGCAAGGATTGATCGGCTGGCAGCGCCGGTACCCCACTCAAACCAGTATAGGCCTGCCAGGTTGCCTGAGCGGAATCCAGTGCCATACGGGCATTTTCGTGTTCCACCTCGCGGCTCAGGGTGTCCTGCTGCACCATCAGCAGATCGGCGCGTGCCAGCTCACCCGCCTCGACGCGGCGCTCGACCGCCTTTTCCAGTTGGCGCGCCGAGGCCCACTGGGCATCGGCCAGCTCCTCGTCACTTTCCACCAGACGCAGGGACCAGATCAGCTCCAGCACCTCGCCGGCCACCTGCCAGCGCAGCAGGACCATGCTGGCGTCGGCCTGGTCATTGATGGCGCGGGCCAGGTTCTGTCTCGCATCGCGTTGACCGGGCATCCACAGCGGCAGGGAAACTGCGGCCTCCATTTCCCGATAGCCGTAATCACTACCGATCTGATCGGAGTAGTAGGTCAGGCTGGCGGAGGGATCGCCGCCCAGCCAGCTATCGGCCTGTTGCCGATAGCCCTTGCCCAGCGCGCGCTCGGTGTCGGCCTGTTGCAACTGGGGATGCCGTTGCACGGCGGCCTGAATCGCTTCGCCCAGGTTGGGCGCGGCAAACACCGGCGGGGCCGTGCCAAGCAGGGCCGCCAACAGGAGGGGTTTTAGGGGAAATTTGTACATGGCTCTCATCTGATGGTTAGAGGCGGTTTTCACGACGAGAAGGATAGGCGGCGAATCTGAAGCAAAACTTAAGTGGGTTCTATTATTTATTAATCTGCTTTCAGCACCGCTCTACACTGTGAGGGAAATGCCTTTAGGGCATCTCTAATAACTGCGTGCGGCCTCTGGCATTACAACCCGGCGAACACACTGACATCACCCAGCCCTTCGCGCAACACTACCGGCGCATCACCGGTCAAATCCACTACCGTGGTCGGCTCGAAACCGCAGTAGC
>CAZTPE010000176.1:0-5785 GCA_964614545.1 uncultured Ectothiorhodospiraceae bacterium | reverse complement strand
GGGATGCGCAATTGCTCGTCGATGGCAAACAGGAGCGGTAGCCGCGAAGGCGATCGATGGTCGAGGTCTTCCAGGTCACACGACAGCCGCCAACATCGCCCCAGCCCGTCGGTCATGTCATCCCTGGACTTCATTTCGCTTGCAGGTACATGATGGAGGAAGCTGCCCAGGCCGCGATCACAGAATTCCTTGTATTTGTGCGTATGAAGAATGAACTCGTGCCACGCGACATCCACCACGCGGGATGGCATGGAAATCATCCGCCCCTTTCGGCCATTGCAAATGATGAAAAATCTCTTCAATGTGGAAAGGGCATGCTGAATTTCGTATTCACCCAAAGCGGGATACTTTTCGGCCAGCTTTTCCTGGACGGATTCCGGGAATTCGTACTCCATGATATAGCGGTTTTTCTTTTTCACGTTAGAGCCGAAAAAAGACAGAAAATACAGGGCCAGAATGCCAACAAAAAAGAGGATGGCGACATTCGTGCCTGTATTCATTGCCAGCACGACAATAAAAACGAAGACGATAATGATGGCCATGCCGGCATTCAATAAAAATGTTGTGTAATAAACGCTGAGATATGCTGGCCGCCAGCGTTACCGCTGACGCCAGCCAAGGTCACGTCTGCGCTGGATATGCGGCCCAGCAGGCCGATGCTCCAGGTGTCCGCAAGCCGGGCGCTGACGCCGGCGCCAACCCAAAGGCCAATGCCTGAATCATCTCTGGCGGCGGAATAGCCCGCAATCTCGGCCGACATTTCCGCCTTCACTGATATCAGGCCTGCTTCGATGAAGGGCTGGATTCGGCTTTCTGTCAGGTACCTTCTGAGCCCCAGTCCCACCTCCGTAGTGGTTCCTCGGACTCTCAGGGTGGATCCGAAGCCCGTAATATTCGCCAACCCCTGCGAAAAGGCATAGCGCGCAAGGAGAGTGACGGGCCAGTCGGTACCCTGGTACTCGATGGCGAATGCCATTTCCTGCTGCGATTCAACGGGCCACCATGCCGTTGAGTCCAGAGACTTGTTGCCATACAGAAAGCTGAATCCACCGGTGGCAAAGGCCGGCGTTGTGAATGCCGCCAGAATGGCGCCAAGCAGGTTCAAGCGAAATCTGCCGATATTGTTGTACATGGTTATTTTCCCTTGTTGAGGGGGGCGGGCGCCCCCTTTCCTGCCAAGCTATGCCGTGGCATGGCCGAGGGAGAAGGGATATTTCCTGAGTGGTGGCACGGGCGATTAAACGGCCAGATCGGGACGGTGAGTGGTTTTTCTTTTCCATCCTGTTGTGCAATCCTCCCTTTACGGGTGAAACAAGGAGAACCTCTCAGTGCAGGACATTTTATTTCTCGAGCACATTGCCCCGCTGTTGCAGCATGTGCTCGTGTTTCTCGGCATCGCCTACCTGTTTACCAAGACACCCGTGTTCACCGCGCTGGTCAATAATTCATTGACCCTGCCGGACAAGGCCGTCATCTACCTGCTGTTCTCCGGGTTTTGCATTCTGGGTACGACTTTTAGCGAGACGTCTCTCCAGTCGGAGGACGCCATTGCCAACACACGGGCTATCGGCGCCGTGCTGGGCGGATTGCTGGGTGGGCCGCTGGTTGGCATCCTGGTGGGTATCACGGGGGGTGTGCACCGGGTGATCAGCATGTCTTCCATTGATGATCCGGTAAATTTTATCGACACCGCCTGCGCCACGGCCACGGTGTTTGAGGGAACGCTCGCCGGATTCGTGCATCATTATTTTTCTCGCAAAGGGAAAATGAATGTCCTCTTTTCGCCACGGCTTGCCTTTACCGTGGCGTTGATCGCCGGGCTTGGGCATGTGCTCATCATCTTGCTGTTTGGCGCACTTGCCGGCGAGTTCACGTTGGCCTGGAACATTGAACGGGAAATCGCCCTGCCCATGTTGATCGCCAATCCTGCGGGTGCGGCGCTGATCATTTACATGATCAGGGAACAGAAGCGGGCCTGTGATGACCTCGGCAGCAGCGGCAAGGCATGGCAGATTGCGAACAAGACGGCGGGTATTGTCTACAGTCGGTTCAATCAGGATGCGTGTCGGCAAATGGCCCAAATCATCCAGCAGGAAACCAACGTCGGCGCCGTCGCCATCACCAACCGGGAGGAGCTGCTCGCCTTTTCCGGTATCGGTGAGGATCATCACAAACCCGGGGCTCGCATTTCATCCGGGGATACCTTGCGTGCCATGGAGGAAAACAGGGTTATTTTCATCGACGGCACCAGCCGCTCATATCGCTGCCAGATAAAAAAGGACTGTGAGCTTGGCTCGGCATTGGTGATCCCGCTGAGAGACGATGCCGTCAATGAGGTTATTGGCACTATCAAGCTTTACGAGCAGAGGAACAAACTGTTCCGCAACATCAACCGCAAGTTGGGTGAGGATATCGCCCACCTGTTGTCGGGGCGGATTCTGGCGGGGCGATATGAATTGCAGCGCGAACTGCGTATTCAGGATCAGTACCGGCTTCTGACCGCACAGGTCAACCCTCACTTTCTCTACAATGCGCTGACGACCATTGGCCACATTGCCGGTAATCAGCCCGGCCGGGCGAAGCGTCTACTGCACCATTTGTCGGATTTTTTTCGCAACAATCTCGAATCCTCGGCGGATACGACCACCCTGAAACATGAACTCGAACACGTGGAATCCTATCTCGAAATTGAAAAGGCCCGCTTCGAGGGCCGGTTGCATGTCACGGTCGATGTGCCGGAGCATTTGTACGGGCAGACGGTGCCGGTTTTCACCTTGCAGCCCATCGTCGAGAATGCGATAAAGCATGGCACCGGTGAGCTGATCCATGATGGCCATATCGGTATCCGCTGTAACGAGGATGCGCAGGGTTTTACCTTGATCGTGGAAGATAACGCCGGGCTGTACGATGCGAACCACGCAAAAGGCTTCGGGCTGCAAATTGATAAACGCATCAAGATACGCCATGGCAGCGGATATGGCGTCGACGTTCAGTGTGAGCCTGAGCAATGGACGAGAGTCAGCATACGCCTGCCCAAGGGAAAACAAGCCGCATGATCAGAACCATCATTGTCGACGACGAACCTCATGCCTGTGAGGATCTGAAAACGAAAATCGAATTGGATGACGCCTTTACCGTCATTGAAAAATGCGCCAATGCCTTCGAGGCGGTCAGGGATATCAATCGTGAACGACCCGATGTCGTCTTTCTGGATATCAAAATGCCAAGGATCTCCGGCATTGAAATGCTTGGCATGCTGGATAAGGACCACATGCCCCGCATCGTCTTTGTCACGGCCCACGGCGAATATGCCATCGAGGCCTTTGAAAGAAATGCCATCGATTTTCTGCTGAAGCCGGTAAATATTGATCGCCTGGCCGTCACCCTGACGCGGCTCAAGGAAAATCATCAGCCGCAGCCTGCCGTGGTCGAGGCCTTCCCCACCGATCTGCAATTCGTGCCCTGCTATCAGGGCTCGCAGTTCTACCTGGTGAATGCCAAGGAGATCATCCATGCCCGCTCCGAGCCAACGACCGGTGTGCATCTGCTGACAACGAGCGGCAAGACATTTCAGACCAGCATTCCCCTGAAGGTTTTTGATGACAATAGCCCTTTGCTGCGTTGTCACCGGCAGCACATGATCAACCCCGAGTACATAAAATATATCGAACGGCTGGAGAATGGCCTGGGCAGAATTCACGCCTACGGTGATTACACAATTCCCGTTAGTCGACGCTATATGGACGACTTTCCCGCCATCGGCTGACAGTCCAGCTATCTTGCCGCTGTTTCGCCGCAGCGGCCCAGCACCGTTCAGGCCCTCGTGCCCACCACTCACACCGATATATTTCCGTTAGCCATATTTCGGCTGAACAGCCTGCCTTGTCCCGCTAGCCTGTCTGTCATCTGGTCAACGTCACCGTCGGCCATTCAGCGGCAGTGGGAGATACCAACATGATTCACAGGATAATCCATTTTTTGTCCACCCTGGGGCCAGGGCTGCTCTATGCCGGTGCGGCGGTGGGCGTGTCACACCTGGTCATGTCGACCAAGGCGGGAGCGATGTATCAGTTCCTGTTTCTGCTATTGATCCCGCTGATTCATGTCGTCAAATACCCCTTCTTCAAATATGGCCCGCAATACACGGCCTTGACGGGGCGAAATATTCTGCACGGATACCAGGCGCTGGGAAGCTGGGCGCTACGAACCTATGTCGTGTTGACGCTGTTATCCATGTGTCTGATCCAGGCGGCGGTGACCTTGGTTACCAGCGCCATCGCCATTCACTTCCTTGGTCTGCAGATTCCGGCAGAGTATTTGCCCCATGTTCCCGCCATCGCGATTCTCGTTATCGCCGCGGTCATTTTGTTCATTGGCCAATACAGTGCCCTGGACAAGATGATGAAGGCCATCATTCTGGTGCTGACGCTGACCACCATCACGGCATTGCTCATGGTCCTGTTCAAGCAACCTGCTGACCCGGCAGCCCAGATAGCCCCGGCCTTCAGCCTGTATGAATACGCCGACATTATATTTCTGGCGGCCTTTCTTGGCTGGATGCCGGCACCTATGGATATCAGCGTCTGGCACTCGGTGTGGGCCGAGGAAGACGCTCGCGGCAAAGGTCGGCGTCCTTCCCTGGGGCCTGTCATGCGGGACTTCCGGATCGGCTATTTTGGCACCGCCATCCTGGCGATGATCTTTTTATCATTGGGTGCCATGATCATGTTCGGCAATGGCGAGACGCCCTCGCAGAGCGGGGCCATTTTCGCCGCTCAGTTGATGAGCATGTATACGGACTCGCTGGGTGAGTGGGCCTACCCCATTATTGGCATTGCGGCCTTGGCGACCATGTTCAGTACTACGCTGACCTGTCTGGATGCCTATCCACGAACCCTGGCAGAGTGCTATCTGATCTGGAGGCGCGACAGCGGCCATCAGCCAGTGGCCGCCAACCGGGCAATGGCGTCAGGTCCCGCCGAGGAGGGCAGCTCACGGCATGTCTACCGAGTCATGCTGGCGATCTGCGTGATCGGCACCGTGACGATATTCTTTGTGGTCAGCAATACCGCTGGCGCCATGGGACTGGTTGTCACCGTCGCCACGGTTGTTTCCTTTCTTTCCGCGCCGGTTCTCGCCGCTATCAATCACCGCGTGATGCAGGGTGAGACGATCGCAGTGGCCGATCGGCCGGGCGCCTTGATGACCCTGTGGAGCCGGGTGGGTATTGCCACCATGGCGATGTTCAGCCTGGCCTATCTCTGGCTCATGCTGGCCGGTTGATACGTGGCAGAGTGTGAACTTCCACCTGGAAGTCTGTCGATTTTGGCAATATTCTACTGTACTTTTGTGCGATGCTGGATACGATTGCCCTGACCTCCCGGACCAACAGAAAGCCCATGCCGGATGTGTATATTATGACTAAGGAAGGCCTCCAAATGCTGCAGAACTGTGCGACCCATCAGACACTGAAATCCATTTTGCTACTGGTCGGCCTGCTTGGCCTGCTCAGCGGTTGCAGTAGTGGTGGTGATTCAGAAGACAATCCGCCCGTTCCCCGCTTTTCCCTCAGCGGCACGGTGAGCAGTGCTGCGGGCTCTATCGTTGATAGTGACGTCAATGATCCCAATGCCCCAAATACTGCCAACAATACCCCTGATGAGGCCCAGTCAATCTCCAATCCGGTGATGGTGGGGGGCTACGTGAATGTGGCCGGTACTGGTGATCCTGGCCGCTCGTTCTCTTCCGGCGACCGTTCGGATTATTTTCGCGTCAGCCTGGCCGC
>CAZTPE010000175.1:0-5829 GCA_964614545.1 uncultured Ectothiorhodospiraceae bacterium | reverse complement strand
ATTACATCCAGAGTTCCCTGTTGCATGATAGGCACCATTTATAGTTATTAAAACGACAACCAAACCGGCTGCATTGTAGGAGCGGCCCCTCAGACCGCGATCAGCACTGATTAAGGCTTGAGGGGGCCACCCCTACAGGCGGTTATAGACACAAAGTCATTCAGTTCACCTCTTCCGATGTCAACCAACTTTCATCCACTTGAAAGCGGTCGCCATACGTCTTGTGCAAATCAGTAATTTTCGCTGCCAACTTATCACGCCCAACCTGTTCAATATATTTCATCGGCCCGCCGCGGAAAGGTGCGAAACCGGTGCCGAAGATAATCCCCGCATCGAGTAGATCCGCATCGCTGACCACCCCTTCGCGCAGGCAGGCGAGGACTTCATTCAGCAGACGGGCAATCAGGCGATCCTGCGTATCGGGCGGGCAATATTCACCGCGCCCTGCCTTCGCACCCAGGGGCTTGCCCTGTTTGTCGTAACGATAAAACCCATGCCCGCTCTTTTTGCCCAGGCGACCGGCTTTCACCAGCTCACGCAGGCGACTCGGCACCTCCACACCCAGTTCTTTCGACAGGATTTCCGCCACCGACAGGCAGATATCCAGCCCCACCGTATCCGCCAACAGGATCGGCCCCATGGGCATGCCGAACTTCAGCGCCTCGGCGTCGATCACCTTGGGGGCCAGTCCCTCGGCCTCCAGTGTTACCGCCTCCAGCAGGTAGGGCATCAACACGCGATTGACGAGGAAGCCGGGGCTGGACTTGACCGGCAGCGGCAGACGGTCGATGTGACGGGTGAAGGCCGCGGCCTTTTTTGCTGCATCGGGATGAGTGTCCGGCGTAGTGACGATTTCCACCAGTTGCATCTGCGCCACCGGGTTGAAGAAATGCAGGCCCACCAGCCGGTCGGGGTCGCTCAGCGCCTCGCCCAGTATCTGTAGCGGAATGCTGGAGGTGTTGGTGGCCAGCAGCGCGCCGTCCTTCATGCGGGGCTCTATTTCCCGATAGAGGTTTTGCTTCGCCTCGATGTCCTCGAAAATGGCCTCGATCACTACATCGGCCTGCGCCAGCCCCTGGCCCTGCTTGTCCGGCATCAACCGATCCAGCGCCTGCTGGATCAGGCGCGGCTTTTTGAGTTTCTTTTTATACAGTCTGGCGGCGCGTTTCACGACCTGCGCCAGATGTCCATCGTTGCGATCCTGCACCGTAACCTGCAGGCCGCGCAGGGCACACCAGGCGGCAATATCACCCCCCATCACGCCACCGCCGATGACATGAATACGTTGTGGCGTGAAGACCTTTTTATCACCCTGTGACTTGAGCCGTTCCTGCAGAAAAAACACCCGCACCAGGTTGCGCGCCGTGTCGCCGGTCACCAGACGGGCGATGGACAACTCCTCGGCACGCAGCACGGCGGGTTTATCAGTACCGTGCTTGCGCCACAGGTCGATCAGCGCATAGGGGGCGGGATAGTGTTCCGGACGCGCCTTGGCGGCGACCTTCTTGCGCAGCACCCGCGCCAACAGCGGTCGCACCAGAGCATGGTTACCCAATGCCGACAGACCGCCGGCCTGTTTCTTTTCCGGCCGGGTACGGATCAGTTCACGCGCAGCGCGTTGCAGGTGGCGCTGCGGCACGGCGTGATCCACCAGGCCGATCTTTTTCGCCGCACGGGCGCTGAGGCTGCGGCCGGTGAGCATCATGTCCATGGCGGCAGTGGCACCCACCAGCCGCGGCAAGCGCGCTACGCCACCGAAACCGGGATGGATGCCGAGGCGTACTTCGGGCAGACCCATGCGCGTACTGTCGGCATCGTCGGCGACGCGGTAGTCGCAACCCAGCGCCAGCTCCAGCCCACCGCCGAGACAGAAACCGTTAATCAGCACCACCGTCGGACAGCGCAGGCCTTCGAGGCGATTGACCACCGCCTGCCCACGACGGATCAGTTCACGTGCCTGCTCCGGGGTTTCGATGTGGGTGAATTCCTTGATATCCGCACCGACGATAAAATTCGACTTGGCCGACTGGATCACCAGCCCCGTCGGCCGCTGGGCCTCCAGCTCGCCGAGGATGTCATCCAACTCCTCCACAAGCTCCCGGCCGAGGGTGTTCGCACCCGCTCCGGCCTGATCGATGGTCAGCCAGACGATGCCCTCGGCATCCGTTTCCCGTTGCCAGTTGTTGCTATTATTTGTCATCGTCTTACTCCCGTTCCAATAGCATGGCGCCGCCCTGGCCACCGCCGATACACAGACTGGCCATACCGCGCCGCGCCCCCGTGCGCTCCAGCACCCGCAAGAGATGCAACACAATGCGCGCCCCGCTGGCGCCCACCGGATGCCCCAGGCTCACGCCGCCACCATCCACGTTGAGACGCTCCTGATCCAGTTCGCCCACCGCTGCGGCCGTGTGCAGCTCGTTGCGGCAGTAGTGGTAATCCTTCCACGCCTCGATGTTGGCCAGCACCTGCCCGGCGAAGGCCTCGTTGATCTCCCAGGCGTCGATGTCGTCAAGTTTTAACTTGTGCTGCTTGAGCAAGGGCGTCATGGCATGCACCGGGCCAAGGCCCATCTGCGCCGGATCCAGCCCCGCCCACCGGCTGTCGACGATGCGCCCCAGCACCGGCAGATGCCATTTTTTTACCGCCTGTTCAGAGGCCAGCAGCAGCATCGCCGCGCCGTCGGTGATCTGCGCGCTGTTACCGGCGGTGACGTTGCCGAAGTGGCGATCGAAGACCGGCTTTAATTTATTGAGACTGGCCATACTGGTGTCGCGGCGCAGGCCATTGTCGGCATCAAAATAGTGCCCGGTGGTATCGTAAAGGGTTTCGATTTCGCTTAAATATCCGGCATCCTGCGCCGCCGCGAGACGCTGGTGGGAGCGCATGGCATAGGCGTCCATCTGCTCACGGGTGATACCGAAACGATGGGCGATGATCTCCGCCGTTTGCCCCATGGACAGGCCCACCACCGGGTCGGTCAAACCGCGCAGCAGGGCGATGACCGGTTTCAGGTAGGCCGGGCGCAGGCTACGCAGGGCCTTGGCCCGGGCACCCAGGCCCTTCGCCTTGTACCACTCCGCCAGCCAGACCACCATCGGCTCCGCCAGCAGCACCGGGGCATGGCTCATGGCCTCCACGCCACCCGCCAGCACCAGATTGGCGCGGCCGTGAGCGATGCTCTGTGCGGCGCTATCCAGTGCCTGCATGCCGGAGGCGCAGTTGCGCTGCACGGTCCAGGCCGGTGTTTCCTGGCTGACGCCGAGGCGCAGCGCGGCGATACGGGCAATATTGGCCTCGTCCGGCCCGGGCATCACGCAGCCGAGGATGACCTCATCGATATGGCCCGGCTCGAAAGACTGCCGCGCCAGCAGACTGCGCCCTGCGCTCACCGCCAGATTGGCGGCACTGAACGGGCCGGGTTTGCCACGCGCCTTGAGAAAGGGCGTGCGTGCGCCATCCACTACATACACCGTGTGTACCACCCGGCGTGACTGGGAGGGGTGTTTGCTTTTTTTCTCGTCGTCCGTCATGCCTGCTTCCTCTCACTGCATACAAAGCGTTTATTGATTATTTCTAACCCGTTGCGAAACATCTGCCCGCGATTGCTATTTGAGAGAGCTATCTGTGGGAGCGGCTTCAGCCGCGAATAAAGCTAGCCAGTATTCGCGGCTGAAGCCGCTCCCACAATATTAAAGCAACACCCTCGGCGACATTTAGCAAACCAATCACGGGCATGGCCCGCTCCTACGATTTTTCTGTGCGGCACACCAGTGCCTCTTTCTCGAATTCGTCCACGGCGATGGCCTCACGGCGGGCATTATCGGCAGCCTGCCATTGTTCGTACTCCACGTCATTGATAACCCGCAGGCGATGCGCATCGGCCATCAGCTCGGCCTCCGGTGCGCTCGCCAGCTCGCCGTTGCGCACCGCCGTACGGACACGTTTTTCCAGTGGCGCCACGGCCACTATCGCCGCCAGCGCATGCTCCAGGACGCCAATGGCATGGTGCGTGTCCTGTGGGGCAAACAGACCCCGGGTGAGGCGGTCACGCGCCTCTGAGGGTGTCAGCAGCAGGTCGGCGCACTGGTGGCCAAGGCGATCCGAGGGACCGTGGAAAGAGCGACCCAATGGGAATACCACGACCCGCATCAACCAGGCCGCCGGGCGGCTGGGAAAGTTTTTAAACAGGCCGCTGAGACCCTGTTGAATTTCGTGCAGGGCGTGTTCGCACACCCATTGCAGTAACGGCAGATCCTGCACCGGGCGGCCCTGATCCTCGTAACGCTTGAGCGCGGCAGAGGCAAGGTACAGCCAGCTCAGCACATCCGCGAGACGGCCGGAGAGTTTTTCACGCCGCTTGAGACTGCCGCCCAGCACCAGCATGGAGACATCCGAGACAAAGGCGAAGGCGGCGCTCATACGCGTCAGCTGCTGGAAGTAGCGCCGTGACGGGTTGCGCAGGGCGCCATGCAGGGGCGTACGGGCGAACTGCGCACCGGTAAGGCCGAGGAACAGGCTGCGCACGGCATTGGAGATGGCAAAGCCGACGTGGCCGGTGAAGGCGCGGTCGAAGGCCTCGGCATCTTCCGCCGCCACGGCCTGCATCTCACGCAGCACGAAGGGGTGACAGCGCACCGCGCCCTGGCCGAAGATGATCAGGCTGCGGGTGAGGATGTTCGCCCCCTCCACGGTGATGCTGATGGGAATGGCCTGGTAGACCCGCCCGGCGAAGTTACGCGGCCCCATGCAGATGCCCTTGCCGCCCTGCACGTCCATGGCATCATTGACCACCGTGCGCATGGCCTCGGTGAGCTGATATTTCACCACCGCGGAGATGACCGACGGGCTCTCGCCCTGATCCACGGCGACGGCGGTGAGAGTGCGCGCGGCATCCATCATGTAGGTCAGCCCGGCGATGCGCGCCAGTGCCTCCTCCACGCCCTCGAAGCGGCCGATAGGGGTCTTGAACTGCTTGCGCACGCGGGCATAGGCACCGGTCGCACGGCTCATGAGCTTGCCGGCACCGGTGGACAGGGCAGGCAGCGAGATGGAGCGCCCGGCGGCCAGGCATTCCATCAACATGCGCCAGCCCTGCCCGGCGCGTGACTGTCCGCCGATGACCCAGTCCATGGGAATAAATACATCGCGGCCACGGGTCGGCCCGTTCATGAAGGCCTGATTGAGGGGAAAGTGGCGGTCACCGACCTCCACACCCGGGGTGTCGGTGGGGATTAGGGCACAGGTAATTCCGAGGGCTTTCTTTCCGCTAAACTCATCGCCCAGCAAACCGTCGGGATCGAACAACTTGAAGGCCAGACCCAGCACCGTGGCCACCGGGCTGAGGGTGATATAGCGCTTGTCCCAGTTGAGGCGGATGCCCAGCACGCCGGACTCACCGTTGAAGTCGGCCCGACAGACCACACCCGCGTCGGTCATGGCGGCCGCATCGGAACCGGCTTCGGACGAGGTGAGGGCAAAACAGGGGATCTCCTCACCCGTCGCCAGGCGTGGCAGATAATGGTTTTTCTGCTCATCGGTACCGTAGCGCAACAGCAGCTCGGCGGGACCCAGGGAGTTGGGTACCATTACCGTCACCGCCGCGGTGATAGAGCGGCTGGCCACCTTCATCACCACCGCGGAATGGGCCAAGGCGGAGAACTCGAGGCCGCCGAAGTGACGCGGAATAATCATGCCGAAGAAGCCCTCGGCCTTGAGATAGTCCCAGACCTCCGGCGGCAGATCACGGTCGACCTGGGTAATCTGCCAGTCGTCGATCATGCCGCACAGGGTTTCCACCGGGCCATCGAGAAAGGCACGCTCGTCGGG
>CAZTPE010000174.1:0-5896 GCA_964614545.1 uncultured Ectothiorhodospiraceae bacterium | reverse complement strand
CCTTACTTCCTTGCTGGCCGTCTAACGCCAGTCTCCCTCGCGAATACGATTGACCGCCGCGGCCAGCTCGAACAGTCGTGGCAGGGCCAGATTGCCTACCTTGTATTCGCTGAAGCGATCCAATCCAAACTGCTCCGCATCGGCCATGACCTGTCGCAGGCCCTCAACCAGCGAACGGCAGTCAGCGGCGTAGTGATGGGCAAAATAATGGATCATCAGACCGATGGCGCGGGTCTGGCCGATGTCGATGAGCTGCTCGACCTGCGACAGGTCGATACGGTGGCTGCCGTAGCGCAGCAGGCCGGTTTCCGGGGTATCGATCTTCACCGGGCGGTTGCCGCGCGAGGCATCCAGCGCCGATGGGCCGGGACAGCGGGCGGCTTCACGGTCGAAGGCCGGCAGTCCCGCCGGTGCGCTTTCAATGGGGCGTGCCAGCGCGCGGGCCTGCTGTGTCACGTCACGCGGCTCGTAGGCATCCATCATGATGACCGTGTCGGCGACATCGAAATAATCGCCCGAGCCTCCCATCACGATCACCGACGACACGCCGTGTTCGGTATACAGCTCGCGCACGCGATGGATCAGTGGCGTGATGGGTTCTTTGTCGCCGGCCACCAGCTTCTGCATACGCTCGTCGCGGATCATGAAATTGGTCGCCGAGGTGTCTTCGTCGATGAGCAGCAGCTCCGTGCCGCATTCCAGTGCCTCGATGATATTGGCCGCCTGTGAGGTACTGCCGCTGGCATTGTCAGTACTGAAATGCACCGTGTCGCGGCCGAAGGGCAGATGGTCGATGAAGGGGCTGATATTCACGTTGTGAATGGCGCGGCCATCCTCGGCACGCACCTTGACCGCCGTCTCCAGGGTCGCCACCCGCTCGCGGCCATCGCCGGGGATGTGGTTGTAGATGCCGTACTCCAGCGCCTGCAGCAGGGTGGACTTGCCGTGGAAACCGCCACCGACGATGAGCGTGATGCCCGCCGGAATGCCCAGCCCTTCGATGCGGCCGGCATTGGGCAGCATCACTGAGCGCGTGAGTGAATCGGGTGCAGCCAAGGGCAGGACATGATTGCGCAACGGACGATCGTCCACACCACTGGCGCGCGGCAGGTGGGCGCCATCGGCGACGAAGGCCACCAGGCCTTCCCCGCGCAGCCAGTCGCGCAGGGTGTGCTGATCCTCCACGCTGTGTACGTGGCGCTGCGCCTGTGCGGCATCCAGATTATCGAAGCAGAGTGCGGCCTTCACGAGCTGCGGCAGTTCGTCGAAGAACATCGCTACGGCCTCGCGCCCGGCGGCGCGGCGATTCTCCGCCGGCAGGCCGAGGGTCAGGCGCGCTTCCACACCTTCGGCTGAGATCAACACGGCATTGCGCGACAGCACCTGCTGGCCGCCACCGGCAATATTGATTTCCCCACTGCAACCGGAACCGCGCCGACCCTTCACAAATCGCCCAATGGCCCGGCTCAGGGCACGGTCGAGAAAATCCTCCAGCGCTACACGGCGCACCGCGTTCTGCCACAGTGCTTCCGGCAGCCGGGCCTGTGACATATCCACCAACACGCTGATGCGCGAGGGCAGGGCAAAGGGATCGCCTTGCACGTGATCGATGCTCAAGCTGAAACACATAGTGTCGGCAGTGAAGACATAACGGCCGCCAATGGACTTGTAGGCCTTGTAGCCTTTGCCATCGAGGGCAAGCAGTTTTTTACGCAGTGTTTCCATGTCTAGGTCGGGGGCCGGGTTTGCCGATGAATAACGATAGCAGATTTGTGGTTTTCCGGGGTAGATGCATGTCTTTCCGTCATCGAGCCGTTTCTCCGTCCAGGGGGCATCGTGCGCATGGCGCACGCTACGGCTACGGGCAGGCGTAGTGTGCGCCGTGCGCACAAATGGATAGACACCTTCCGGTAAATTCCATGCCCCCATGGCGAGTTGAACAGTTATGTTTTTTATGAGACTGATTAAAACATTTCATCACGGGAACACCGAAAATAGACGTGTTTATGCGTTACAGTTATTAAGGAAGGTCTGATCAATTCGTCATCCCGGCCTGCGCCGGGATGACGAGAGAAAACCAATCAGAGGTTCCATACATAGAGGCACCGGCAATGTGCCGGGTGCAAGTGGGGGATTGCGTGTGTTTGAAGTCGCCGAATTGGGACACAGGGTATCGAAGGAAGAATACAAACAACGGGTGCCGGATCTGCGTACCCAGTTGCTGGAGGTTCAGTTCCAGTTACGCCAGGCCGACTTCCCGGTCATCGTGTTGATCTCCGGTGTGGATGGCGCCGGCAAGGGTGAAACGGTCAACCTGCTCAACGAATGGCTCGATCCTCGTTATGTGCGCACCGATGCCTTCGATAAACCCACTGAGGAGGAGAGGCAGCGTCCGCCCTTCTGGCGCTATTGGCGCGCCTTGCCGGCCAAGGGGCACATGGCCCTGTATGTGGGCTCGTGGTACAGCGGGCCGCTGGCGAAACGGGTCTATGGCAAGACCTCCGCTGCCGAGCTGGACGAGGAACTGTCGCGCATCAACACCTTCGAAAGGGAGCTGGTTGACGACGGTGCGCTGGTGATAAAAATCTGGCTGCATCTGAGCAAAAAGCAGCAGGCCAAACGTCTGCGCAAGCTGGAAAAGAATCCCGAGACCCGCTGGCGCGTCACCAAGCGCGACCATCAACATCTCAAGCTCTACGACAAGTTTCGCCCTATCGCCGAACATGCCCTGCGCGTCACCAGCACTGGTGAAGTGCCGTGGGTCATCGTCGAGGGCAGCGATGCCCGCTACCGCGGCCTCACGGTCGGGCAGATCATCCTCGAACAGTTGAGCAGGCGGCTGGCGCGACCGCCGGCCGAGGCCGCCGAGACGGATGAATTCCGGCCTATCACCCCGCCAGTAAGCGGGGAGCCGGTGACCCTGTTGAACACCCTGCGGCTGGATTTAACTGTCGACCCGGACGCCTACAAACGCGAGCTGGAAGAGGAGCAGGGGCGGCTCAATCGCCTCACCCGCAAGGCCTTGCAAAAGGGCGTCTCCAGCGTGATGGTGATGGAAGGCTGGGATGCGGCCGGCAAGGGCGGCGTGATCCGGCGCATGGTGCCGGCCATGGATGCGCGTCATTACCACATCATCCCGGTGGCCGCGCCCACCGATGAAGAGCATGCGCACCATTACCTGTGGCGATTCTGGCGGCATATCAGCCGTGCCGGTCATGTCACCATCTATGATCGCAGCTGGTACGGACGGGTGCTGGTGGAACGTGTCGAAGGCTTTGCCACGCAGGACGAATGGATGCGCGCCTATGCCGAACTGAACGACTTCGAGGATCAGCTGGTGGATCACGGCATCGTGCTGACCAAGATCTGGCTGCACATCAGCAAAGACGAACAGATACGGCGTTTCAAGCTGCGTGAGGAGACGCCCTTCAAGCGCCATAAGATCACCGAAGAGGATTATCGTAACCGTGAGAAATGGGATCTCTACGAACATGCGGTCAACGACATGGTCGAGCGCACCAGCACCGAATATGCCCCCTGGGTGTTGGTGGAGGCCAATGACAAAAAATATGCGCGACTGAAGGTCTTGCGGATTTTTTGTGATCGTCTGGAGAGGGCGTTGAAAAAACGGAAATAATGCTGGCCGGATGCCGTAAATGATTCATTAACCTGATTGAACTTGTGGGAGCGGCTTCAGCCGCGAAGAATGGTGGCAAATCCTTCGCGGCTGAAGCCGCTCCCACAGAAGAGATTTTTTGCGATTTTAACATTGATAAAGGGAACCCCCTTGGACACCACCGATCTGAAACAGCCCGAACTCTACATCAACCGCGAACTCAGCCTGCTGGAATTCAACGCCCGCGTGCTCGAACAGGCCAAACTTGAAACCGTGCCCCTGCTGGAGCGCCTGCGCTATCTATGTATCTCCAGCACCAACATGGACGAGTTCTTTGAAGTGCGTGTCGCCGGCCTGATGCAGAAGGTGAAACTGGGTTCCACCCAGGCAGGGCCAGACAACATGTCGGCACAGGAAACCCTGCGCCTGGCTCGCATTCGTGCCAGTGAACTGGTGGAAGAACAGTATCGTGTACTCAATGAAGTCATCTTTCCCAAGCTGGCCGAGCAGGGTATTAACTTCGTCAAACGCGATGACTGGAGCGAGGCACAGGAGAAGTGGCTGCGAGAATATTATGAGCAAGAACTGCAACCCATACTCAGCCCCATGGGGCTGGACCCGGCACACCCGTTTCCACGTATGCTCAATAAAAGTCTCAATTTTATCGTCTCCCTCAGTGGCAAGGACGCCTTTGGCCGCAGCAGTGGGCTGGCCATCGTGCAGGCCCCGCGCGCCCTGCCGCGGGTGATTCAGCTGCCGGCGGAAGAAACCGGCAGCGGCCCCAACGATTTCGTGTTCCTGTCCTCCGTGCTGCACGCCTTCGTCGCCGAGCTGTTTCACGGTATGAAGGTCAAGGAATGCTATCAATTTCGTGTTACGCGTAACAGTGACCTGTTCGTCGATGAAGAGGAAATCGATGATCTGTTGCGCGCCGTCGAGGGTGAGCTGGCGGCGCGGCACTATGGCGACACGGTGCGCCTGGAAGTGGCGCTCAACTGTCCGGACGAGTTGGTCAACTTCCTGTTATCCCGGCTCAAGCTGACCCGCGATGAACTGTTTATGGTCAATGGGCCGGTAAATTTGAACCGGGTGCAGGGGGTGATCGATCTGGTGGATCGGCCGGAGTTGACTTTCCCATCCTATGTGCCCGGACTGCCGGTGGCGCTGAAGCGCAGCGAGAGTCTGTTCGACACCATTCGCAAACAGGATCTTCTGCTGCATCATCCCTTTGAATCCTTCGCCCCGGTGGTCGACTTCGTGCGACAGGCCGCGGCCGATCCCGGCGTGCTGAGCATCAAACAGACCCTGTATCGCACCGGCCCCAACTCCGCCATCGTCGATGCGTTGGTCGACGCCGCGCGTGCCGGCAAGGAAGTGACCGTGGTGGTGGAGCTACGCGCCCGCTTCGACGAGGCCGCCAACGTGGGCTTGGCCACCCGCCTGCAGGAAGTCGGTGCGCATGTCGTGTACGGCGTAGTGGGCTACAAGACACATGCCAAGATGCTGCTGATCATCCGTCGCGAGACCAAGGGCCTGCGTTACTACACCCACCTCGGCACCGGCAACTACCACAGCCGCACGGCGCGCATCTATACCGACTACGGCCTGTTTACCTGCGACAAGGTCATCGGTGAGGACGTGCAAAAAGTCTTCAACCAGCTCACCAGCCTGGGCAAGGTCATCAAGCTGCACAAACTGCTGCAATCGCCCTTCACCCTGCACGAAGGTATGCTGAAAAAAATCCAGCGCGAGCAGGCCTTGGCCGAAAAGGGTAAGCCGGGACGCGTTATCGCCAAAATGAACGGGTTGGTCGAGCCGCAGATCATTCAGGCCCTGTACCAGGCCTCGCAGGCCGGCGTGCAGATTGATCTGATTGTGCGTGGCATCTGTGCCCTGCGCCCCGGCGTGCCCGGTGTCTCCGACAACATCCGCGTGCGTTCCATCATTGGCCGATTTCTCGAACACCCGCGGGTCTACTACTTCGACAACGACGGCAACCCGGAAGTCTTTGGTGCCAGTGCCGACTGGATGGAGCGCAACCTGTTTCACCGTGTCGAAACCTGCTTCCCTGTCGAAGCAAAGAAACTACGTGACCGTGTCATTGGTGATCTGGAATTGTACCTGCGTGATAACACCCAAGCCTGGTTATTGCAGCCGGACGGCACTTACGTGCTGGCGAAACCGGGCAAGGACGAGCCGGTATCGGCCCAGCAGGTCTTGCTGGAAAATTTGGCGGAGAATGCCTGAGCAGAAATGTGTAGGGTTTGTCGTTCCGTAGGG
>CAZTPE010000173.1:0-5897 GCA_964614545.1 uncultured Ectothiorhodospiraceae bacterium | reverse complement strand
CCCTCAATGTCATTTCGCTGGCCGGCCTGGCCTTTGCTGTGGGCATGGTACTGGATGCCGCCATCGTGGTGCTGGAGAGCGTGGTACGCCTGCGCGAGCGTGGTATGGGTGCGGTGGAGGCCGCCGAGGAGGGCACGCGCCGGGTGTGGGGGGCGCTGCTGGCCTCCACCGCCACCACCGTGGCCATTTTCCTGCCGGTGGTGTTTCTCAAGGACGAGGCCGGGCAGCTGTTCGCCGACCTGGCACTGACCATCGCCGTGGCGGTGAGTGTGTCGCTGCTGGTGGCGGTCATCGTGTTGCCCACGGCGGCGGCCAACTGGCTGGGTCGCACGGAGATGCGCGACCCCCATGCCCGCTGGTGGGCGGCCGGCAGCCGTCTCATTATGCGGCTGACAGATACGCCGCTGCGCCGTAACCTGTGGATCATCGGTCTGATTACGCTGCCACTGGCCCTGGCCTGGCAGCTCAAGCCCGAGGCGGACTACCTGCCCGAGGGCAACCGCAATCTGGTCTTCGCCTTCATCCTGCCGCCGCCCGGCGCCAATATCGATACCCTGGAAAAGGAACTGGGTCGCGTGGTCGCCCAGCGTATGCAGCCGCATATCGATGGCACCGCCGAGCCGGCGGTGAACAACTATTTCTTCGTCGCCTTCGCGCGTGGCGTGTTCATGGGTGCGCGTACCGTGGATCCGGACAGGACCGACGAGCTGGTACCGCTCATCGACCGCATCGTCGGCGGTTTTCCCGATACCATCGCCTTTGCACGGCGAGCCTCCCTGTTCGGTGGTTTTGGCGGCGGGCGTACCATCGATATGGACATCCAGGGTTCTGATATCGAGTCGCTGCTGGCGGCGGCGCAGGCCGGCTATGTCGCCCTGCAGGAGGCCATGCCCGGGCACGAGCCCCGTCCGCGCCCGGGGCTGGATCTGGCAGAGCCGGAGCTGCGTTTGGTGCCGGACGAGCGGCGCATCAGCGAGGCGGGCTGGAGTCGTACCGAGGTGGCGCAGATCATCCGTGCCCTGGGTAGCGGCCTGCTGGTGGGTGATTACTTCGACGGCCAGCAGCGCCTCGACGTGATCCTGCGCGGCCCGGACTGGCACAGCCCCGAGGCCCTGGCCGACACGCCCCTGGCCACCCCCGACGCAGGTGTGCAGCCCCTCGGTGAACTGACCCGGGTGGTGCGTACCGCCGGGCCGGATGAGATCCGCCGCATCGACCGCCGCCGTACCATCACCCTGGAAGTGAAGGCGCCCGATGACATGTCCCTGGAGCGTACCATGGCGCTGCTGAAGGAAACGGTGAACCCCAAGGTCGAGCCGCTGTTGCCCGCCGACGGCGAGATCCACTACGGCGGCACCGCCGACAAGCTGCAGCAGGCGCTGAAGAGCATGGGCAGCAGTTTCTGGCTGGCCATCGCCCTGCTGTATCTGCTGATGAGCGCGCTGTTCCGCTCCTTCCTCGATAGCCTGTTGGTAATCCTCGCCATTCCACTGGCCACGGTGGGCGGCGTGATCGCCCTGCGTCTGACCAATCTGGTAGTGTTTCAGAGCATGGATCTGCTCACCATGATCGGTTTTATCATTCTGCTCGGCCTGGTGGTGAACAACGCCATCCTGCTGGTGCACCAGACCCGCGAGGCCGAACGCCGGGGCCTGGCGCGCCGCGATGCGGTGGCCGAGGCGGTGCAGCTGCGCCTGCGGCCGATCCTCATGAGTACCCTCACCAGTATCTTCGGCATGCTGCCGTTGCTGCTGATGCCGGGCGCCGGCAGCGAGTTGTACCGGGGCCTGGCGGCGGTGATCGTCGGCGGCATGAGTGTCAGCACCGTGTTCACCCTGATCCTGCTGCCCAGCCTGCTGCGCTTGGGCGAGGGCAAGACGGTGGCGGCATGAGCTGGGCACAGTCATTTGCTGATTTCCTCATCCGCATGCGCAATATCCGCGCCTGGGGCGTGGCCATCGGCCTGGCCGGTCTGCTGCTGTGGACTTGGCTGGACTGGCCGGCGGAGCGGGTCTCGCTGGAGAATATCTCTGTGGAGGTAGTGTCATTGTCGCCGGCGTCAACGGAGAACGCCCTGTCCGTGGTCATGGTACGATTACCCGATGATCGACAGGTGCGCCTGATTCTTGCCGCCTCTGACCGGCCGGCCCCGGGCTCGCGTCTGCCCCTGATCCACGAACGCTATGCCGACGGCAGCGAGACCTTTGCCCTCGACCGCATGCAGTGGCAGCTGGACGGCGCGTCCGCAAGCCCATAGACAGAGGCTTTCATGACCTTTGCCCCGACTACCGACGACCTCCTTGAACGCCTGTTTCCCACCGCCGAGCCCGGGTTGGAGGCGCTGCGCCAGGGTGTGGAGCAGGTACGCCTGCCGGCGGGGCAGGTGGTGTTCCGCCGTGGTGACCCCTGTCGCAATTATCTGTTGGTGGTGCAGGGCTCGGTGCGGGTGCAGGTGCTGGCCGCCAACGGCCGCGAGATCACCCTGTACCGGGTGCGTGACGGACAGTCCTGCGTGATCACCACTTCCTGTTTGATCAGCGTCGAGTCCTATCCCGCCGAAGGGGTGACCGAGGTGGATACCACCGCGCTGGTGGTTCCGCAGCCGGTCTTCGATCAGGCCCTGGGCGACTCGGCCGAGTTCCGTCGTTTTGTCTTTGCCAACCAGGGCCAGCGTCTCGGCGACCTGATTCAGCGTGTGGAAGATGTCGTCTTCGGCCGCATCGATGTGCGTCTGGCGCGTCTGTTGATAACGATGAGCGAGCAGGGTGAGCAGCCCATTGCTATCACCCACCAGCAATTGGCCAGCGAGCTGGGGTCGGCGCGTGAAGTGATCAGCCGTCAGCTGAAGCAATTTGCCGGACGGGGCTGGGTAGGCATCGGCCGGGGCGCGATCGAAGTGAAGGCGCCGGCGGCACTGGATGAGCTTGCCCGGCAGAGTGATTGACCCGGCGCCTGCCGATTTTTCGTTAGATGCCAAGTCCGTTCACCTCAAGGCCGGAGAGGCGCCTCTCCCTACCCGAGACAAATTGTGCACCTGTGTGACATTGTCACTGCGCTTTGCCGGGGTCGGGAGCAGGATGCAGGGAACTTAAACCGATGCAGAGGAAAAATGTCATGGCTAATGTAGGTGGAGTTGACCGGGGTATTCGTATCATTGTGGGTGCCGTACTGGTGGGCGCGACGGCGGTGGGCCCCTGGTCTGATATTTTATCGCCCTGGGGATATATCGGTATCGTGCCGCTGCTGACAGGGCTGATAGGCGTCTGCCCGGGATATTCATTGATTGGCTTGAGCACAAATAAACACAGTGATGACAGTGCCGGTTAGGGGCTGCGCAACTCGGTGTCTCCGTGCCTGATCGGGTTAAGGATTATGGGGGGTAGTTAACGCCGCAGCCGGTACGGGGGGCAGGTGCCTCCAGCTGCCCGATTAACTTACTACCTGGTGACTTTGGATGAATACCATCATGATATGAAAACACTTTGTATATAGGCGTGAAACAGAGTGGACGGTATCCATTAATAGCGACTTGTTAGTATAGTTGCCGGCCAATCATAAAACTTAACCAGCCTTTACCTTCATGCTCCCAGGTTTTATCTCCAATTCGATTCTGGCCATATATCAAGCCGATATTCATATCTGACCAATCTGTTATTAGAAAGCCAGCAGCCCAAGTAACAGGCGTTTTATTTTCGGTGCCGAGCCATCAGTTTCTGCCACTGAAACCTGTGAGATACCTGCTGATAACAACGGGGTTATCCGAAAGCACCAGTTTTCGGTAAGGCTGCCAGGTTTAAACGTCATTCCAGCATAAAATCCTACTGCTGCATCTCCTGGTAAAGAATCATCGTTTAAGCGATACTTGAATGGGACCACAAGAGGCCGGCCCTGCAGAAAGTCCTGTGTTTGATGGCTTGCTAATTGCGTCAAGAGGGATCAAATTATTGATCTTCGGTATTTAAAATATACGCCTTGCCATATAAAACAAACTTTTCACTGACATGTTTCTTTCCGTTTGATGAATATATTTTGTCGAATCGAACGATGTATCCCCCCTTTTCAAGTTTTGAAAAAATAAAAAACTTACTGTTTTTTAACGCGGTATACTTTGATCCGGATTCCCCGACAGCCTCCAGGTTGGTTGCTGTAATACCAAGCTGGTAAGTGCTTCCGACATTCAGTTCGCCTGCAAATGCTAATGACGTCCAAAGAGAAAATACTATCGAAATGACTAATGTATAAATTTTTATTTGGATTCCTTTCTGCCGGGATGGTTTAGTCTAGGTTTAAGGTTTGGCTGGCATCGCCGCTAAGTCGCAGATTGCCTTGGGGTGCAACGGAAGAGTAAGCTGTCGGATCGGGTGGCCTTCTGAGTGCCCAGTACGGGCATGGGTTACTCATGAGGTGGAAGTCCTCTGTAGGAAAGTCACCATCCTTAACTTAGCGATTTATGTCGCCATTAGTGTTAACTGCTGGCGAAGGGCAAAGGCTAACCCGTGAGGGGTGGTCGGAGAAAGCTGCGGGCAGAAAAAGTCGTTATTGATTGGCCAGCTTGATTTGAGCGTTTTTGCGCAATGCCCTGTGCGGAGTGGCATGCCGGGTCAGCCGATATCAGTGTTGATTAGCCAAGGACTCAAATTCATGTCACGTTTGTTTTGCCCCGTTGTTGCCGTGATGCTGCTGTGGTTTGATGTTGCCGTGGCGGCGGGCCTGTCTGGAAAGGTCATGGATGAGGGGGAACCTTTGCCGATGGCGGAGGTGTTGTTGATCGATGCCGACAGCAATGTCTTGCTGGGCAGTCTGTTTTCCGGCGCAGATGGGAAGTTTTATTTTAGTGTGGCAGGCGGGCACTATCATCTGAACGCCGCCAGGGAAGGGTATGCGGATGGCTGGATGCGTAACATTGAGGTCGGCAAGGCCGACGTGGTGCAGGATATCGAGCTGTTGCCCGAGGCCTTTGCGGAGCCGGAGGAGGTGTCAACGGACACTGATGGTTGCGACTGATTACGGCCCGGAGTCAGTGCCTTTTCAGTTCAATGAGGATATAGCCCATGGCCTCGTAATTGCGGATCTCCGTCGGCCCGGCGGGGGTCACATCGACATAATCCGGGAAGTCATCGGTATTCTTGCCGCGCCATGAGGCGAGGGTGCCGCAGACGTGCACGGGGACATCATCGGCCACCAATGACTGTACCACCCGGTGTACTTCGGCGTTGTCCGCCTGCCGGCTTTTCATCAGGGCGAATTCCTCCTGGCCGTGCGAGACTACGGCCAGACCGATATCCGGGAAGCGTTTGCGCAGTTGCCGCACGTAACGATTGATGGCAGGAATGGCCCATTGCAGGGCGTCTGTATCGCGTTCGACGATTTCAAAGACCACGCCGAAGGGGGCCTCATCCTGCGCCAGTAATCGTTCGATGGTTTCCTGATTGGCAGCCTGCGCAGCCGAACCGATTAGCAGCAGGCCAATGAGGAACAGGTGGATCAGGCGGTGTTTTTGGCTGGGTTGGTGCATAGTGGCCTCTTTGTTTTCGTGACGGGCTCAGGTAGATTGAGTCCCCAGCCGCTAATTCGTTATGTTATCGACAGACGGGAGCCCGTTGACAGCGGCCTCTATTTTATTACCTAGTGTAGGTCGTCACTCATTTTGTAACATTAGAATGAGTCCCATTTTTTACCAGGCAAGGCGCGAGGCGGAGTCATAGTGGGCCTATGGCGACAACGAGCAACGCTGAATGGTGAAAAATGGGGCCATTATAAGTTATGAAATGAGTGACGACCTACACTAGATCCTGCAAGTGCTCGCACTTACTCAGCACACCAACAGTAGGCGCTTTAGGCGAGCTCTTGATCCGTATAGCGATATGAAACTTTTCGGCCATCACAATAAGGATGAC
>CAZTPE010000172.1:1236-5902 GCA_964614545.1 uncultured Ectothiorhodospiraceae bacterium | reverse complement strand
ACTCTGGGCTGGATCGACATCATGCGTGACTCTTTCATCAAGGAAGACCGTTCACGCGGTATCTTCTTCGATCAAGACTTTGGCGCAATGCCGGGTGTCATGCCGGTTGCCTCTGGTGGCATCCACGTCTGGCATATGCCTGCGCTGGTTAACATCTTTGGTGATGACTCTGTGCTGCAGTTCGGTGGCGGTACTCTGGGCCACCCCTGGGGCAATGCCGCAGGCGCAGCAGCCAACCGCGTAGCGGTCGAGGCCTGTGTCCAGGCGCGTAACGAAGGTCGTGAGCTGGAGAAGGAAGGCAAAGACATCCTGAACGGCGCCGCCAAGTCCAGCCCTGAGCTGAAGATGGCCATGGAAACCTGGAAAGAGATCAAGTTCGAATTCGACACGGTGGACAAGCTGGACGTTGCACACAAGTAACAGCCCCCGCTAAAAACCTACGCGCAGAATGTGGCGGGCCTAGAGATCCTGGCCCGTCCCGTTTTCGCCCGCGAATTTGAAGATTATTGAGGAAAACAACATGAGTGAAATGCAAGATTACAAATCCAGCCTGAGCGATGTCTCAAGCCGGAAGTTCGAAACATTTTCCTACCTGCCGGAAATGACTAATGAGCAAATCAAGGCACAGGTTCAGTACATTGTGTCCAAAGGCTGGAACCCGGCCATTGAGCATACCGAACCCGCCAATGCCTTCAGCTCTTACTGGTACATGTGGAAGCTGCCGATGTTCGGTGAGACGGATGTGGATCGCATCCTGGGTGAAGCCGAGGCGGCCCACAAGGCGCATCCGAACAATCATGTTCGCCTGGTCGGTTTTGACAACTTTGCCCAGTCACAAGGTGCATCCATGGTTATCTTCCGTGGTACGCCAACCTAATTGTCGGCATTGAGTAGCGACATGACCCGGATTTTTCCGGGTCATGTTTAGGGGCTGCCTGGAAGGGACAACCAGCCTTCCCCGCGCAAGCCGCCTTGCGCCAGCCCTTGCCCGGTTGCGCAGAGGCCACAAGCCATTATTAGAAGGGCCCTTTACCCTCGCATATTTCCTAAAGAGCCCGGTGATGAATCGGTTTTTTTAAGAAGCATGCGGACAAAGATGAGGATCAAACGATGAGCCCAATCGCGGAAAAAAAAGTGGACGATGTTGCGTCGCAATACACGATTACCGAAGAGCCGTATTACTGCCCGGTTGCCGACGAGGTAGACACCTACGAAGCGGCCTATGCCGCACGCATGCCCATGATGCTGAAGGGACCAACGGGTTGTGGTAAATCCCGTTTCGTGGAGTACATGGCCTGGAAGCTGGGCAAACCATTGATTACCGTGGCCTGCAACGAGGACATGACCGCCTCTGACCTGGTGGGGCGCTTCCTGCTCGATAAAGACGGCACAAAATGGCAGGACGGCCCGCTGACCCTGGCTGCGCGCATCGGCGCCATCTGCTATCTGGATGAGGTGGTGGAAGCTCGCCAGGACACCATCGTCGTCATCCACCCCGTCACCGACCATCGACGCGAGCTGCCCCTGGAGAAAAAGGGCGAGCTGGTGAAGTGCCATCCGGACTTTCAGCTGGTGATCTCCTATAACCCCGGCTACCAAAGCCTGATGAAGGATCTAAAACAGTCCACCAAGCAGCGTTTTGGCGCCCTGGATTTTGATTATCCCAATGTTGAAACTGAGATAGAAATCATCAGCCAAGAGGCCGGCGTGGACAAGGCAACCGCCGAAAAGCTGGTACAAATCGGTGAGCGCGGCCGTAACCTCAAGGGGCATGGCCTGGATGAAGGCATCTCCACCCGACTGCTGGTATATGCCGGCCAACTCATCGTCAAGGGCCTGTCGCCGGTGGTGGCGTGCCGTGTGGCACTGGTGCGTCCGCTGACGGATGATCCGGATATGCGTGAAACGCTGGATGCGGCCGTTTCTACATTTTTTGAATAACCACCTGAAACCACGGATTCAGGTAACCCAGAAAGGCGGCCTCAACACAATCGTTGGAGAGTAAAAATGACGAGCATTGACCTGGATGATTACCGTGAGATCCTGGAAGGGGCCGCACCTGAGCTGAAAGAGACGCTGGATGCCACCTTCCACGACGCGGCACGCAACATGTCGGCCATTGCTCTGCATGATTACCTGGAGGGGGCCAAAGGTCTGGCAAACCTGGGCCGTGGCGGTAACCTGGTCACTTCTTTTTTAGAAAATATGCCGGCCGTCACCAAGGAATGTGGCGACGACATCATCCGCGATTGTATCGCCGCGGCCATGAAGCTCTCTTCCATGACCTCCGGTGAGGTCATCGCCCTGCTGTTTGCCTCACTGCCAACGGTCGCCCGTCGCCTCGGCGACCCGGAGCTGTTGCGCGGTTATCTGAATCTGATCCACCAACTCGCCGCCAGATCCTCCCGTGGCTTACGCCCCATGCTGGGCATCATGGATGAGTTGCTCTCCAGACTAACGCTGAGTGGCTTGAAACGCTGGGCACTTTACGGCGCCCAGGCCTATGCCCGCGATTTGCCGGGGCAGGTAGCTTATTTCAGCCTACAAACCGAAGACGCCAAGGCGATGCTGCAGAAGGAACGCCGCGGCACACTATTTATCGATAATCAACGCAAGATGAATTTCTATCTGCGTGCCCTGTGGGGGCGTGATTTCTTCCTGCGTCCCAGCGCCGCCGATCACGAAGGCTTCAAACCCTATCTGGAATTCCGCGTGATGCACCTGCCCGATGCGGTAGATGGCATTAACGATGTGAAAGGCCACGAGCTCTACCGCGCCATGGTCGTCCACCAGGGTGCACACCTGATGTACACCCACGAGCCACTCTCCGCCGAACAGCTCAGCCCGGCGCAGATGTTTTTCATCGGCTTCATGGAAGATGCACGGGTCGAATACTGCGCCGTGCAAAATTTTCCCGGCATGAAAAAACTCTGGGGTGCGCTGCTCGGTATCGACTATGCGGATGCACCACAGCACCCCACCGTCACCCTGCTGGAGCGGATGGCGCTGATGCTGCTCGACAACGCCGTCAAGGGAGACGATGCCGAGTTCAATACGCTGGCCGAGCGCTTCCACACCAATATCGAGGCCAACAAGACCAATCCCCAGTTTTCCTGGCATATGGGGCTGGAGTTGTTCAACCTGCTGGCCGTTCGCAGGGACGTGCCCAGCCTGCGCATCCTGGAGTCGCTGCGCATCCCCTATCGTGATGACAATCGCCTGCTGTGGGATTTTGACGAATTCGCCTGGCAGGATGGCGTGGAGTATGTCGCCGCCAGCCAGCGTCAGGTACGCAAATATGTGTCGGCTATCGAGATGGCCCATGAAGTGGATTGTGAGCTGGCCGGTGATGACGCCCAGGAAATCTGGGTCTGCCCCACTGAATTCATGCCCTACGAAGATGCCGGCGTCGCCACGGTCAGTTTTAATGACATGTGGGGCAAAGAGCCGGTCTCTGAACCCTACCACTATCAGGAGTGGGACTATCAGGTGCAGCTGCACCGCCCGGACTGGGCCACGGTCTACGAACGACATCAGCCCAAGGGTGACCCAGAGCTTATCGACCAGATCCTGATCGAGCACAAACCCGTCACCCAGCGCATCAAACAGATCATCGACATGCTGCAACCAGAAGGTGTGCAGCGGGTGCGCAACATGGAAGACGGCGACGAGATCGACATCAATGCCGCCATCGATGCCATGATCTCCATTCGCATGGGCGAACAACCCAACCCACGCATCACCATGCGCAACGTAGTCAAGAATCGTGACCTCAGCGTGGTGGTATTGCTCGATCTGTCTGAATCCACCAACGAAAAGATAGACGGTTCGGATAAAACCGTGCTGGAGCTGACCCGTGAGGCAGCCGCCCTGGTCTCCACCGCCATCAACGGCGTAGGCGATCCGTTCGCCATTCATGGCTTTGCCTCCGACAGCCGCCATGACGTGCAATACTACCGCTTCAAGGATTTCAACCAGTACTGGGACGATGACGTCAAGGCACGCCTGGCCGGCATGCAGGGCGGGTTATCCACGCGCATGGGCGCCGCCATGCGCCACGCCGCCCGGCACCTGCTGAGTCAGCCGGAGCGCAAGAAATTATTGCTGTTGGTGACCGACGGCGAGCCGGCGGATGTCGATGAGCGCGACCCCCAGCACCTGCGCATGGATACCAAGAAGGCCGTGGAGGAGCTGGCGAGCAGGGGCGTGATGAGCTACTGCCTGACCCTGGATCGCAACGCCGACCGCTACGTAAAGCGCATTTTTGGTGTCAACAACTACACCATCATCGATCACGTCGAACGTTTGCCGGAAAAACTGCCGACGCTGTTTGCCAGCCTGACCCGCTAACCTTATTAAGGAGCCGCGTGAGCCGAATCGGAGATGTACCCGTGTATGCTCAGCGGGACGACGAAGTCACCGCCAGGCTCTACAATCTTTGGCGCCGGGCAAAGCTGCACTACCCCTGCCCGATGCGTATTGCCCTGCCGGGTTATCCGGGGATGGTCATGCTTCTGGAAGAGCGCGAATGGGTCTGTGCCAATGAACGGCAGGGCGACTTGCCGGTGCTGGCCTGGGTGGCGTTTGAGGATCAGGGGCGTGATGCCCTGCATGAGCCGGTCAGGTGCAAGCTGAACTATTACCATTTTGCCGCATCAAAATTGCG
>CAZTPE010000172.1:0-1136 GCA_964614545.1 uncultured Ectothiorhodospiraceae bacterium | reverse complement strand
CTCATTTATCGAAAACACACGGGATAACACAGGAGATACAACATGGCGCTGGTTAACATGCGTGACATGCTGCACCACGCTTATGAAAACAACTATGCGGTGGGCGCCTTTGATCTGGTCAGCCTGGATTTTCTGGAAGCGGTTGTCGACGCCGCCGAATGCTCCCGGGCGCCCGTGATCCTGAGCGTTGCCGAACCCCATTTTGCCCATTACGACTTTGAACTTATGATGCCGGCGGTGGAAGCCGCCGCCAAACGTGCCTCCATCCCGGTGGCCATTCAGCTTGACCATGCTACCTCCATCGAATCCGCCCGACGCGCCATCAACCTGGGCTGCAACGGCATCACTCTCTGTTCCGCCAACCGGCATCTTCCCGACAACATCAAGCTGAGCCAACAGATCGTCACCATGGCACACAGCTGCAACGTACCGGTGGTCGGCGAAGTGGGTTATGTGGGCTCGGATGACGATGAGGATGCATCGGCACTGACCCTGCCCGTCGAGGCCCGCACCTATGTCGAACGCAGCGGAGTCGATTTCCTTTCG
This sequence comes from uncultured Ectothiorhodospiraceae bacterium, assembly GCA_964614545.1. Lineage (GTDB taxonomy): Bacteria > Pseudomonadota > Gammaproteobacteria > SZUA-152 > SZUA-152 > DRQN01. The sequence goes on along the minus strand of CAZTPE010000172.1, from coordinate 590 downwards.
GTCTCCATCGGCACCGTGCAGGGTCGATCCAAGGGGCGCATCAAACTCGACTTTCAGCGCCTGAAACAGATTCATACCGCCGTCGACATCCCCCTGGTATTGCACGGCGGCAGTGGACTGAACGAAGAACAGTATCGCCGGCTCAGCTCACTGGGTGTCGCCAAGATCAACTATTTCACCGGACTTTCCGATGTCGCGGTAAAGACCATGCGTTCCCAGGTAAAGGCCGACCGGGAAGGCAGTTTTACCGATTTGAAGCAAGGGGTAAAAGAGGCCATTTGCACCGAAGTAAAACGTTGCTTGCGGCTGTGGGGTAGCGCCGGACGAGCCGCTGAAGTATTGACGCAGTGCGAACCCTGGGCCCCTGTAGAGCACGTGATTATCTACAACGTCATCGACCACATGAGCGATGAACAAGCCCAGGCCATGATAACCAAAGGGCGGCAGATCCTGTCCAACATTCCCGGCGTACGCGACGTCTTCACCGGCGAGGCCGTCCAGGAAGGGGCCAAATACCGCTTCTGCTGGCTGGTGCGCTTTACCCATAAAGCCGTGATCGACAGCTATCGCGAGCATCCCGACCACGTCCG
>CAZTPE010000171.1:0-5912 GCA_964614545.1 uncultured Ectothiorhodospiraceae bacterium | reverse complement strand
ACATCAAATTCACCCGCAACTACACCAAACACGCCGAAGGCTCGGTGCTGGTGGAGTTCGGTGACACCAAGGTGCTATGCACCGCCACCGTCGAGGATCGCATCCCGCGCTGGCTCAAAGGCCAGGGCCGCGGCTGGGTGACGGCTGAATACGGCATGCTGCCACGCTCCACCGGCAGCCGCATGGGCCGCGAGGCGGCACGCGGCAAGCAGGGCGGGCGCACCATGGAGATCCAGCGTCTGATCGCCCGATCGCTGCGCGCGGTGGTCAATCTCGAGGCCCTGGGCGAGCGCAACATCACCGTCGACTGCGATGTCATCCAGGCCGACGGCGGCACCCGTACCGCCTCCATCACCGGCGGCTTCGTCGCCCTGGCCGACGCCATGCAGTGGCTGGTGGATCAGCGCAAGCTGAAAAAGAATCCCATCATCGGTCAGGTGGCCTCGGTATCCGTGGGCATCTTCAACGGCACCCCGGTGCTGGACCTGGACTACGACGAAGACTCCAACGCCGAAACCGACATGAACGTGGTGATGAACGACGCCGGTGCCTTCATCGAGGTACAGGGCACCGCCGAAGGCCACGCCTTCCGCCAAGACGAGCTGGACGCCATGCTGGGACTGGCCAAGTCCGGCATCGCCGAGCTGATCGAGCATCAGCGTGAGGTGCTGGGGCAGTAGACTCCATTCACTACAGGCGCACAGAAACAACACATGACTTGTGGGAGCGGCTTCAGCCGCGAAGGCTGTCTCTATAAATCATTCGCGGCTGAAGCCGCTCCCACCGGTCATCCTCTGTGGTGAATCCAACAACGCAAGGAACAAGCTAATGACCATCGGCAAAACCCTGCCCGACAAGGTGGTGCTGGCCAGCGGCAACCGCGGCAAGCTGCGCGAGATCAACCACATCCTCAGTGGTCTGGGCATACAGGCCCTGCCACAGTCTGACTTCAACGTGACTGACGCCGAGGAGACCGGGCTCAGCTTTGTCGAAAATGCCATCCTCAAGGCCCGCCACGCCGCCCATATCACCGGCCTGCCCGCCATCGCCGACGACTCGGGACTGGAGGTGGACGCCCTCAACGGTAGCCCCGGCATCTATTCCGCCCGCTTCGCCGGGCCGGGCGCCACGGATGCCGACAATGTCGAGAAACTGCTGGAATCATTGAAAGACGTACCGGAGACCGGGCGCACTGCACGCTTTCAATGCCTGATGGTCTTCATGGCCCACGCCGAAGACCCCACACCGCTGATCTGCCAGGGAACTTGGGAGGGCCGCATCCTGCGCCAGCCCAGCGGTGAAAACGGCTTCGGCTACGATCCGGTGTTTTTCGTACCCGGTGAGAATTGCGCGGCAGCGGAGCTGTCGCCCGAAGTGAAAAACCGCCTTAGCCACCGCGGCCAGGCGCTGGACAAACTGCTCTCTGCCCTGAGCTCCTCCTAAGTCTGGCCATTTTACGACGATCAACTCCCCGATTTACTTCCCCAATAGACACCTGTCGCCATATTGCGACAGTTGATTCTGATGATATTTCAATAAGTTACCCATCTTCGTGCTTCCATCTGTCTCCAGGCGGCGACAGCTGCCCCCGCCAACAACCAGACCAAACCCCACCAAAATAACGTAACTCTCTGAATAAGCAGTGATTAAATGATCTGGCACGCGACATGCTTTAGTCATGGAGTCGTTGCATGCCACAGATCGGATCGAGGCAAGCTTCAGCGCAAACAGCATTGCTAACAGGGACGTCTTACAAAGGCGCCTAACGAAGACCTAACAGAGGATAGCTTTTATGAACCAGAAACTAGTATTTGCAGCACTCGTCACCCTGGCCAGCGGCACGGCTTTTGCTGCTGATGACACCTTCAAGGCGGCTGATACTGACCAAAGCGGCTCCATCAGCAAACAGGAAGCCTCTGCACTGCCGGGGCTGAGCGAGAAATGGGACACCTATGACCTCAACACGGACGGCGTGCTGGACGAGGTTGAATTCGCCAGATTTGAACTGGTCATGCCGAAGGACGAAAAAAGCGGGAATTAAGTCCACTGCCTGACCGGCAAAGGTTGATCGGCCTCTACTCATTCCACTCTTCCTCTCTCTCAGAGAGTAGGGGCCATCACGGCGCAGGGATGCGCCGATCGCTCGCCACTCCACTGGCAGCGCGCGTTAAGAGGGTACAATATTCTGACTTATGCCTTCGGCTCTAATAAGATTCCACGGATGGGATTTTTTAGGGCTATTTTTTTAGTATTATTCTTGACCCTCTGATTTCGCCATATTCCACTGCTCCTCCAGCCAGCTTGCCTAGTATAGGTCATCACTCATTTCATAACTTATAATGGCCCCATTTTTCACCATTCTGCGTTGCTCGTTGTCACCATAGGCCCACTATGACTCCGCCTCGCGCCTTGCCTGGTAAAAAATGGAACTCATTCTAAATGTTACAAAATGAGTGACGACCTATACTAGTAACCGGTGATGAATTACGCCATGCGGCTCACCCTGCCCACCTCAATTTTCCAACTGGCGCTGATCGGCTTTTTTCTCGCCGCACTGCCTCTCGCGGCGGCGCTGGTGAATACCTTTGTGCTCATCGACAAGCTCTCGGTGCAGATGCAGCTCGCCGTGCGCGACTCATCCCGGGCGGTCGAAGCCAGCCGCATCATCATGACCCAGGTGCTGAATATGGAGCGCAGCACCGGCCAGTACCTGGTTCTGCGCGACCCCGCCGTGTTGCAACGCTATGAGGATCAGCGCAGCCAGCTCGCCAAGGCCATGACCCATCTGGAAGATTTAAACCTGACCGAGAGCCTGGCAGAGCGGCTGTCACAACTGCGACAGCAGGAAGAGGCCCTGTACCAAAAGCTTCACGAAGTGGCCGGGATGCCCACAAAACTGCCAACGGGCCTGCCGCAAAAGCTGGCGGAAGAGCACGACCTGACCCGGCTTGCGCGCCCGATTCCCTTCGAGGTCACGCAAATGATCGCCGAAGAGAGCAATGCCATGACCCGCCAGGTTGAGGGCGTGCAGCGCCAGCTGCTATGGCAGGCGCTGGGGCTGATTCCGTTGGCGCTGATTCTGGCGGTAATCTTCAGCGTCCTCATCAGCCGCCCGCTGCGCCGTCTGGGAGCGGCCATCCGTCGTCTTGGCGCCGGCGAATTGACGACGGTGGTGGCCGTAGGCGGCCCACAGGACATCCGTGAACTCAGCAAGCAACTCGACTGGCTGCGCCAGCGGCTGTCCGAGCTGGATGAACAGAAGCAGGCCTTCTTGCACCACGTCTCCCACGAGCTGAAAACACCGCTGACGGCCATCCGCGAGGGCGTGGAATTGCTGCGCGAGGAGGTGGTCGGCACGCTCAACAGCGAACAAACGGAAGTGGCCGATATCCTGCGCGAGAGCAGCCTCCAGCTACAGGCGCAGGTGGAGGCCTTACTAAACTTCAACGCCGCCCTGGCGCAAAGAAGCCTGCTACGCCAGGAGGCCGTCGAGCTGCACACACTGCTGCCTGAAATTATCGACAAGCACCGTCTGGCGCTGCAGGCACGAAAGATTTCCGTGCACAGCGAACTGCAAGCGGTTAGCCTGTGCGGCGAGCGCGAGCAGTTGCGCACCCTGATTGACAACCTGCTATCCAACGCCATCAAATACTCGCCGGATGGGGGGCAGGTGCGACTCAGTCTGCGAATTGAGAACGATCAGGCCCGTATTGATGTCACAGATGAGGGGCCCGGCATTCCCAGCGCAGAGCAGCAACGAATATTCGAGCCCTTTTTTCAGGGCCGGCAGTCGCCACGCAGCCACGTAAAAGGCACCGGGCTGGGGCTGGCCATCGCCCAACGCTATGCCCGCCTGCACCGGGGTGACATCACGGTGCAGGACAACGGAGCCGGGGCGCATCTGCGCGTCACCCTGCCCCTGGGTAGTGAGTCATAAGTTCGCATGGGAGTCACACACTACATGATCCGCCAGCAAGCCGGGACGATCCTTGTGCTATTACTGCTGAGCGCCTGCGCGCCGCTGCAATTCGGCAACAGACCACCGCCGGCCGTGGCCGAAACCGATAATTGTGGCGATGTTATTGAATTCCACGCCGCCGCTTCCCACCTGTCCGCCAGCGACGGACAGGAAATGCGCCAAGCCCTGCAGCCGAACGGGGGGGCAGACGACACCTGCAACCGCCTGCGCCTTGCACTGCTGCTCAGTAAGCCCGACACCCCCTTCCGCGACGACACGGAGGCCGCCAGACTGCTGGCAGATTTTCTTGCCGACCCCGCCAATACGCAGCACCCACAGCGAGGGCTGGCACAGCAGCTGGCGGATAGCCTGGCCGAACGCCAGCGCTTGCTGGCAAGGCAAGCGGCGTTGAAGAAATCCCTCGTCCAGGAACATAAGCGCGTGCAGGCACTGACAAAAAAACTCGAACAGATGCAAAGCAACGCGGCATCCCTGTGGAAACAAGTGAAGACCCAGCAATCACAGCTGGATCAACTGAAGTCCATCGAGCAGGATATCAACGCAAAGGAGCGCGCGGTAGAAAACCCGGCATCTGACAGGGAGGAAAAAAGGGTCCATGAGCCAAAGCAAAATACTCCTCGTTGATGATGACGCCAGCCTGTTGCGCCTGCTGTCCATGCGCCTCAAGGCCGCCGGTTTCACGGTGGTTACGGCTGCCAGCGGCCGCCAGGCCCTGGCCCGCCTACCCACCTTCCAGCCACAGGTCATCATCACCGACCTGCGCATGGAAGGCATGGACGGCCTCACCTTGTTCAACGAAGTGCACAGCCGCTACCCCTCACTGCCGGTGATCATCCTCACCGCCCACGGCACCATCCCCGATGCCGTGGACGCCACCCGCAAGGGTGTGTTCAGCTATCTGACCAAGCCCTTCGACAGCCAGCAATTGCTGGAAAACATCGCCGCAGCCCTGCACCACGCCGGGCCACAGACGGATACCGGCAATGACGACGAAGACCAGGCATGGCGACGCGAGATCGTCACCACCAGTCCACGCATGGACGAGTTGCTGAAACAGGCCTGGCGGGTCGCGCAGACGGACGTCAGCATCCTCGTTCAAAGCGAAAGCGGCACCGGCAAGGAGCGCCTGGCGCGGGCCATCCACGCCGCCAGCCCGCGTCATGAAGGCCCCTTTGTCGCCATCAACTGCGCCGCCATCCCCGAGGCCCTGCTGGAGTCAGAGCTGTTCGGCCATCGCAAGGGCGCCTTCACCGGCGCCGACCGCAACCACACCGGCCTGTTTGAAGCCGCCAACGGCGGCACCCTGTTTCTCGACGAAATTGGCGACATGCCACTGGAATTTCAGAGTAAGCTGCTGCGCGTGCTGCAAGAGGGCGAAGTTCGACCACTGGGCATGACCCAGGCGCTGCCGGTGGACGTGCGCATCATCTCCGCCACCCACCGCGACCTTGAGGCCGCCATCGACGAACGTGAATTCCGCGAAGATCTTTACTACCGGCTCAACGTCGTCATGCTGGAACTACCCTCCCTGACCAAGCGCTGCGAAGACATCCCCCTGCTCGCCAACCACTTCCTCAACCAGCTGCAACAACGCAGCAAGAACTGCCAGGCCCGCTCCTTCTCCCGCGAAGCCATGGAACTGCTCATGGCCGCCCCCTGGCCCGGCAACATCCGCCAACTGCTCAACGTCGTGGAACAGGTCTCGGCCCTGACCACCACCCCGGTCATCTCCGCCGCCCTCGTTCAGCGCGCCCTGCGCGGCAAGGGCCGGGAGATACTGCCGTTGGGCGAGGCCGTCAGCCAGTTCGAACGCGACTACCTCGTACAGATCCTGCAAATGACCCGCGGCAACGTCTGCCAGGCCGCCCGCCTGGCACAGCGCAACCGCACCGACTTTTATAAACTGCTGCACCGCCACCAGCTGGAACCGGCG
>CAZTPE010000170.1:0-5920 GCA_964614545.1 uncultured Ectothiorhodospiraceae bacterium | reverse complement strand
CGTTGTTCCTGCAGCAGGCTGATAACGGAAACCAGCTGACCGCCAATACCGTCGTGCATGTCGCGCATGATGCGTTCACGTTCTTTCAGTAGCAGCCCCTCCTCCTGCATGGACTGGATTTTTTCATAGTGCGACTGCAATTCCTGCTGTTTTATCTGCACCCGCAGTTCCAGGGTATCGGCCAGATGTTCGGCCTTGTTGATCGATTGCACAAAGCGCCGGATCAGGAACCAGCTGAACAACAACACCGCTGGAATGGCGCTGTACTGAATGATCAGGCCATCACGGCGATCGATGAAATGATTCACCATCAGAATATCGTGAAAACCGAATACCAGAATGGGCACGCCAACCAGCAGCATCAGGAAGATATCGGCATCCGGCCTGCGCAGGTAGGCTCTGAGCAAATAGAAAATGGCGTAGCAACCAAAAACGATGAGAAAACTGTCCCAGATGCCGTAGCCAATGTGCAGGATGCTGTCGATATCCGGCAGAAAAAAGATACCAATGCCGAGTACGGCAAAGGCCAGGATAAATTTTTCAATACCGGCATTGCGCTCCCCGACATAGCGATGATTGAAGAAAATCATTGCAATCACCGTCCAGCCCAGGGTGCTCATGGTCATCGCTTCCCACAGGCGCGCGGACACCGGTATTTCAGCGATGAATAAATTGAGGTTGTGGCTGGCCCAGAGAAAAAGCTCGAGGGAAAACAGGCCGTAGATAGTGTCCTGTGGACGCGCCAGCCAGAAAGCAAAGACGATGGCCGACATGAGATACATGGCCATGGTAGTCCAGCGAATCAGATCGACACGGACAAAGTGTTTCCAGGCATGAGCCGCTTTCAGCTGATCCACGGGGGCAACATAAAATTTGTCCAGAAAACCCTGCTCATGGAACGAGGCCTGTACCCGGATATCGATGCGATTCTCCCCCTCCTGCAACAGTGCAGGGGAAAAACTCAATAACAGGGGATTGTTTTGCTGCCGGGAGACGGGCTCACCAAACGGCCCGCCCTGGCCGACCCAGACACCATTGACGAAAACGGCGGCATTGTGCGCAACCAGGGGCAGATAGACCGCCCAGATATCATTACCGGGCTCCGCTACAGACACACTGGCCCGGTACCAGGCCTGCTCCACGTGACGTTGATTTTTATACCAGTCATCGGGGAGAGACAAGGGCTGCCAATAGGCCGGCGGCAGGTCGGCCGGTGAACTCGCCTCGCTGGCGATGACTTCAACGTTCTGCACCCGCCCCGCATCCGGGTCATGAAAGAAGGTAACAGGGGAAAGAAAAACCAGATAATTGACCACCAGCCAGTAACAAAACAGAAAAACGACGACTCTGATCTTGCTGCCAGTCAGCCACATAAAACGTGCCAATCCCGATGAAAAACATTCTGCTTCCAGGGTACTTCTACACTATGGCAACAATCCAAGCCTGCCCGCTTCGTACAGGGCCTCGGTGCGGCTGTTAACCTGCAATTTATTGTAGATGTTTTTGATATGCGTGGTAACCGTGTAATAACGAATGCCGAGCTTTTCTGCAATCTCCCGTGATGAAAATCCCTGGCTCACCAGCTTGAGGATGCCGATCTGGCGGGGGGTCAAGGCCTCTGGCAGGCCATGTTCGCTCTGCGACGGCGCCTGAAATTTCTGCAACATCAAACGGGCGATGACCGGGCTGATGGGGGCGCCACCATTCATCATATTGAGAATGGCATCGGTGATTTTCTGGCTTTTGTCATGCTTGAGGATATACGCCTTGGCACCCGCCTCCAGGGCACTGAAGACGCGGTGTTCATCCTGAAAACCGGAAATCACCATCGCCTCGCAATCGAGATGTTGCGCGTCGATGGCCTTGATGATCTCGATGCCGGAGCCGTCGGGCAGACCAAGATCAGTGAGCAGGATATCCGGTCGATGTTTCGCCAGCGCCGCCAATCCCTCGGCAACATCGCCCGCGGCCGCGAGCAACTCGAAACTGTCGTGCTGAACAATGAGCTGCACCAGGCGCTCGCGCACATCGGCGTCATCTTCAACGAGGATCAGGGTGTAGGTTTGCATGTGCTCCCGGGCATGTCGTCGGTTCTTCAAACGAGTGTATTACAAACCTCCGGGGCACATATACCAAGGACTTGGTATGTGCCTTTTCGACGCGTTCGATAAACTGCCGGGTATTCATAAAGCCTGTATGTCTTGCGCGCCAGACGCTCAACATACATTTCCTTGAACACCCCCGCCATCGATGGAGACAACAATGAACATGGGTATGGAAGGCAGAATCATCGGCTTACTGTTTCTTTTATTTTCCGCAGGCCTCATCACCGGCTGTTCCGGCAGCAATTCCGGCGCGACAACAGCAGGCAATGTGAGCATCACAGGCCTGGTGCGCAGCCCGGATCGCGTGGTTCTGCAAGGTGTCGAGGCCTATAGCAACGACGGCGTGCTGGCCACTTCCGATGCCTCCGGCGCCATCAGTTTCTCCGTTGCGGCAGACAAGGCGAGCAGCATTCGTCTGAGGAAATTCGGCTATGCGGCGCAGACTGTGGTCCTCAATATCAATAACGACCGCGCCGATTTTCTCGCCACGATGGGCCAGCGGAATACCCCCGTCACCGTCAGCGCCGATAGCGCCATCGACATCAGCGGCATCTCCGGCGCCGCCGTCAGCCTGGCCGCCGGTGCGCTGGTCGATGCCAATGGCAATCCGGTGACGGGTGATATCCAGCTCAGCATAACGCCGGTCGATGTGTCCGATGACGACGAGCTGGGCGTGTTTCCCGGCGCCTTCGCCGGTACCGATATCGATGGCAATGCCGCGCCGGTGATCATGTCCTACGGCACGGTGGAATATCAGTTTTCACAAAACGGTGAAGAGCTGAACCTGGCCGGCAATCAGTCCGCCACCATCGAAATCCCGGTCTTTATCGCCAATCACCCGGACGGCACGCCCATCCAGATCGGCGACACGGGCGCCTTGTGGTCTCTGAACGAAACCAGCGGTCAGTGGGTGCAGGAAAATGTGGGCACCGTCGTTGCGTCTGTCGATTCCCCAACCGGCATGGCCTTACAGGCAACCGTCACGCATTTTTCCTGGTGGAATCACGATGTCGCGCCGCAATTGTGTGATCTGACCATTACCCCGTCGGGCGTGCCCAGCGATGCCGACATTGGACTTTTCGGCAGAACGCAAAGCGACCGCCCACGCTCAGGGACGACCACCCTCCTTACCGGTGGAACCACGGTCACCATGCCCCGTGGCGTTGACGTATACCTTCAGTCCACGGCCCGCGCCTCCGACGGCCTGTACCGCGCCAGCACCATCGACAGTTGTGATGGCGAAGCCGGCTCTCTGGTGCTGGATTTCACCGGCCCCGAATCCCCGGTCATCTTCTCACTCACCGGTCGGGTGAAGCCCTACTTTATTCTCGAACTCGACCCGGCGAACCCATCCAATACACGCTGGGTGCTTGATCGAAACGATGCCATTTTTACCTGGTCGAGTATCAGCGCAGAAACACTGGTTCTCTCGTCGGATCAGGGGCACAACACCACACTGGGCAATGCCACCGGCTCGACCCAGTTCCCCCTGGAGCTGAACGGAAGCCATGCCACACAGTACCTGTTCACTCTCACGGCAACGGATGATGAAGGCAATACGGACACCAAGCTGAAAAACCTGACCTACGACGCAACACCCGAACCGATCCTTCATCAGTTCAACATTTCCAAGGCGAATGGCGAAACCGCACAGACCGCAACCCTTTCCTGGGACGTGGAGGGCGCCGACAGCATTACCATTTCCTATTCCCAGATCGATGGAAGTGGCATGACACAGCTCGCAACAGACTCGGACGTGGCAGGTGTGGGCGCAACCGCCCTCGACCTGACACAGGATATTTTTGCCGTCGTTGGCGCAGGCACCTATCTGATCACCGTTGAATTCACCAATCAGTATGGCACCACCACCCGCACCTTTTTCGCCTGGCTTTATGACCTGTCCGGTGGCGGTAGTGGCGGTGGTGGTGACAGCGACTGCGGCGAACTCTGTGCCTGATTGAATCACCGCTGCCATCAGCCAATAGCCTATTTGCCAACATCCAATACCCATTCTTTCAGAGAGCCGTTGTCATGAAAGTCGTCCAGAGCCCTTGCAATACCCCTTCGTTCCCCGCTCGGTCACTGCTACTCCTCGTTGCCAGCCTGGGGCTTGCGGCCTGTGGCGGTGGCGACAGCGGTAAAGACAACGGCCCACAGGATGTTGCGGGCACAGACACCGCCGTCGCCGCCAAGACCTCCACCATCAAGCCCGGCGACCCCGACTGTGCCGAGGGCGGCATCCTGGTGGAAACCGGTATCGATGAAAATCGCAACGGGGTGCTGGATGCCAGTGAGGTGGATGCCCGCGAAAAGGTCTGTAACGGCGCAACGGGAGCAAATGGCAACAATGGTGCGGACGGTGCAACTGGCGCTAACGGTGCAGACGGCAGCAATGGCCTCAATGCCCTGGTGAACATTACGACTGAAGCCGCAGGCGGTAACTGCACCCACGGCGGCAAACGTATCGACACCGGCCTTGATCTCGACAGCAATAGCCATCTGGATGCCCTGGAGACAAGCAGCACCAACTATATCTGCAACGGCGCGCCGGGCGGGGACGGTGTAAACGGCACGGACGGCAGCGACGGCCTCAATGCCCTCATCGACATGAACCCGGAACCCGTGGGTGCGAACTGCCCCAATGGCGGCCTGCGCATCGACGTGGGCATCGACACCAACGGCAATGGCAGCCTGGATCCGGCCGAGATCACCCAGACGGGATTTGTCTGTGGCGGTAACGACGCCAACGGCAGCATCGGCTGGCAGACGGCGACACTGATCGATCGCAGTTTCACGGGCTCGGCATTAGATCCCCAGGTCGCCATCAACGCCGCAGGCGATGTCATGGCCGTATGGACCCAGAGCGGCGGCCCCCAAAACAACATCTGGGCCAACCGTTATACGCCGAAAACAGGCTGGGGGGTGGCCGAACTCATTGAAGCCAACAACCGCGGAAACGCGCGCTCTCCCCAGATAAAACTGGATGCCGCAGGCAATGCCGTGGCGATCTGGCAGCAATCCAACGGCAGCCGCTACGAGATCTGGGCCAACCGCTATGTGGTGGGTGTGGGCTGGGGCGTGGCCGAACGAATTGATACCGAGAATGCCGGCCATGCAAGCCTGCCCCAGTTGTCCATGGATGGCCAAGGCAGTGTCATCGCGGTGTGGTATCAGCACGATGGCACGCGCAACAACATTTGGGCCAACCGCTATGTGTCGGGCAAGGGCTGGGGTACTGCCGAACGGATTGAAAACAGTGACGCCGGCAGCGCAAAAAATCCCCAGCTATCGGTCGAAGACGGCGGCACAGCCATCGCCGTGTGGGAACAGGTGGATGACAAAAACAGCCGCTACGACATCTGGGCCAACCAGTATGTGCCTGGCTCGGGCTGGGGCAAGGCAACACTCGTCGAAACCAATGATGCCGGGGATGCAAACCACCCCCGGGTCTCTGTGAGTGGCGGCAGCGTCCTGGCAGTATGGCTGCAATTCGATGGCAGCGTGGCAAGCATCTGGGCCAGCCACTATGTGGCCGGTTCGGGCTGGGGCAAGGCCGTATCCATTGCCAACCGGAACCAAGGTTTCGGGCTAAACCATTATCCTCAGATAGCCGCAGGAGGCAGTGGCGCACTGGCGGTGTGGCATCAATGGGATGGCACACGCAACAACATCTGGGCCAATCGTTACCTGGCGGGCTCGGGCTGGGGCAAGCCCGAACTCATCGAAACCAACGACACCGAGACGGCGTTCGCCCCACAAATCGCGCTGGATGCCAGCGGCAATGCCCTCACCGTATGGTCACAGATATCCGCCCG
>CAZTPE010000169.1:0-5928 GCA_964614545.1 uncultured Ectothiorhodospiraceae bacterium | reverse complement strand
TCATCGAACAGACCGTGCGCCAGACCCTGCCCGAGGGCTTCCAGCGCAGTGAATTTCTGCTCGAGCACGGCGCCGTGGATATGATCGTCGACCGCCGTGAAATGCGCGACCGTCTGGCCAACGTGCTGAGCATGCTCACCGGCCAGCCGGCGGCTTGAGATCTATCTGTAGGAGCGGGCCATGCCCGCGATGGTTTGCCTTTCATTGACAGAGATTGTGGTTTTGGGAATTGTGGGAGCGGCTTTAGCCGCGATTAATGGCTAGTTTTATTCGCGGCTAAAGCTGCTCCCACAGATTTATTGTTTTCCCACCCATCATCGCGGGCATGGCCCGCTTCTACCGCGAAAACTCCTGTATGCGCTTCCATACCCTCGACGATTGGCTCCGCTGGCAGGAGTCGCTGCACCCCAGCGAGATCGAGCTGGGCCTCGACCGCGTGCGCACGGTGCTCACGCGCCTGGGCCTGGAATGCCCCGACTTTACCGTTGTCACTGTCGCCGGCACCAACGGTAAGGGCTCCAGCGTGGCCATGCTGGAGAGTATTCTGCATGCCGCCGGCTATCACGTCGGCACCTTTACCTCGCCACACCTGTTGCGCTACAACGAGCGCATCCGCATCGGCGGTGAGCCGGTCACCGATGCCGCGTTGTGTGCCGCCTTCGCCCGTATCGATGCCGCGCGCGGCGACATCTCGTTGACCTATTTCGAGTTTGGTACCCTCGCCGCCATCGATTGCCTGCAGCAGCGCGGGGTAGAGATTGCCGTGCTGGAGGTGGGCCTGGGCGGGCGGCTGGATGCGGTTAACGTGCTGGATGCCGATGTGGCCCTGATTACCCCGGTGGACGTGGACCATGTGGCCTGGCTGGGTAGTGACCGCGAGACCATCGGCGTCGAGAAGGCCGGCGTCATGCGTACCGGACGGCCGGTGGTGGTCAGCGATCCGCAGCCACCGCAGTCGGTGTTGCAGCATGCCGACGAGCTGGGAGCGCCGCTGGCCCTCGCCGGTCGTGACTACCGCTACGAGGTACAAGACGTTCAGTGGCGCTGGGTGGCCGGCGGGCAGAGCCGCAACGCCCTGCCGTTGCCGGCCCTGCGTGGTGATGTTCAGTTGGCCAATGCCGCCGGTGTGCTGATGGTGCTGGCATGGCTGGGCGAGCGGTTTCCGGTCAGTCAGCAGGCAGTGCGCAGCGGCCTGTTGGCGGTGCGATTGCCGGGGCGTTTTCAGGTGTTGCCGGGTCGGCCTATGCAGATTCTCGACGTGGCACACAACCCGCACAGCGCCCGCGCCCTGGCGCAGACCCTTGCCGGTCAGCCGTGCTCTGGGCGTACCCTGGCAGTGTTGGGGATGCTGGATGACAAGGACATCACCGCCACCGTGGCCAGCCTGCGCACGGTGGTGGACGATTGGTACCTGGCCTCGCAGGATGCGCCGCGCGGCGCTTCAGCGATACGATTGCGTGAGGCGCTAGACGGCGTGGGTCAGTGCTTCGACAATGTGACCGCCGCCCGTGCCGCGGCGTTGGCCGCGGCCGATGAAAACGATCGGGTAGTGATCTTCGGCTCGTTTTATACAGTGGCTGCGGTCCTCGGTTAGCGCGTATAATCACGTTCTGATTCGGGCTAGGAACCTCCGTGAACATTCAACTCAAACAGCGTCTGGTCGGGGCCGTGGTGCTGGTCTCGCTGGCGGTCATTATCATTCCCATGCTATTGCCGGGCGAGGGTAGTTATACGCGCCAGCAGCAGGGTAGCGCTATTCCCGCCGAGCCTGATTACCGTTTCTCACCCCTGCCGGAGCCGCCGCCGGCCCCCCCTGTGGCCAAGGCACCACCGATGCCGGTGGAGGATCCGGTGGCGCCTGATACGGCGGAACCGGTAACGAAAAAGACGCCGGCTGAAGCCGTGAAAAAACCCGTCACCAAGCCCGATCTGCCTATCGATGCCGCCACACCGAAAGAGAGTTCCGTAAGCAAAAAGGGGGATGGCCAGGCCACCGCCTGGGTGGTGCAGGTGGGCAGTTTCTCCAGCGCCAAAAATGCCCGCGCTCTGCGCGACAAGCTGCGCAAGATGGGACATGCCACGTTTGTCGAAGCGGTGAAGGACAAGGCAGGAAAGTCAGTCTATCGCGTACGTGTGGGGCCGGAGGTGCGCCGTGATCTGGCGGAGAAGGTACAACAGCAGCTTGCCCGTAATGCCAAACTCAAGGGCATCGTGCTGCGTTACCCCTGATGGTGCCCGTTTTGCCCCAAGGTCTGCTAGAATCGCCGCTGTTTCATTTTGCGATAGGTCGTGTCTGATGGTCTGGGTGGATTACCTGATTCCCGGAATAATTGTGGTTTCGGCACTGCTCAGCCTGATGCGCGGGTTTGTTCGCGAGGCCATGTCACTGACCGGCTGGCTGGTGGCCGTATGGGTGGCGTTGCACTTTTCCCAGCCGCTGGCAGAGGCCTTCCTCGGCAGTATTTCCGTACCTTCCCTGCGCGTCGGGGTGGCCTTCGTGATTCTGTTCGTGATTGTGTTGGTACTGTCGGCGTTGATCAACCGGTTGGCGAGCCAACTGGTGAAGCGAACGGGGCTGACGGGCACGGACCGCATGATCGGCATGCTGTTCGGCGCGGCGCGTGGCGCCGTGGTGGTGGCGGTGTTGGTGCTGCTGGCGGACATGACCACCATGCCACAGGATCCGTGGTGGCAGCAGTCCGTGACAATCGGCTATTTTCAGGATTTGGCGGTGTGGCTGCGGGAAAACGTCGCACCGGAGATCAAGAGTTACCTGGGTTAGTCAGCAGTCACAAAAATTCAGTAGCAGTATCAAGAGGTTACCCCTGATGTGCGGCATTATCGGAATTGTCGGCCATGACAATGTAAACCAGGAACTGTATGACGGCCTGACCGTCCTGCAGCACCGTGGCCAGGATGCGGCGGGCATCGTCACCTGCGACAACGGGCGGCTGTTCCTGCGCAAGGACAACGGCCTGGTGCGTGACGTGTTCCACACCCGCCATATGCTGCGCCTGGTTGGCCGCATGGGCATCGGTCATGTGCGTTATCCCACCGCCGGCTGTTTTTCCTCCGCCGAGTCACAGCCGTTTTACGTCAACTCGCCGTTCGGTATCTCGCTGGCACACAACGGTAACCTGACCAATGCCATCGAACTCAAGCGCGACCTGTTCCGCGCCGATCGCCGCCACATCAACACCGACTCCGATTCTGAGGTGCTGCTTAATGTTTTTGCCCACGAGCTGCAGCAGCAGGGCAAACTGAAAATCACCGCAGACGACGTGTTTGCCGCTGTCGCCGGCGTGCACCGCCGCTGCCGTGGCGCCTATGCCGCGGTGGCGATGATCACTGGCCATGGTATCGTTGGCTTCCGCGATACGCACGGCATCCGTCCGGCCGTGTTCGGCCGGCGTGAGACGGCACGAGGAATGGAATACATTATCGCTTCCGAGAGCGTCGCCATCGATTCCCTGGGCTTCGAGCTGGTGCGCGACATCGCCCCCGGCGAGGCGGTCTATATCGACACCGAGGGTCAGCTGCACACTCGCCAATGCGCGGATGATCCGCAGCTCAATCCGTGCATATTCGAACATGTCTATTTTGCCCGTCCCGATTCCATCATCGATAGCATCTCCGTGTACAAGGCCCGCCTGCGCATGGGCGAGGCGCTGGCGAAAAAGATCGAGCGCGTATTTCCCGATCATGACATCGACGTGGCGATCCCCATTCCCGACACCAGCCGTACCTCGGCGTTGCAGCTGTCCAACGCCCTCGGCGTGCTGTACCGCGAAGGCTTCATCAAGAACCGCTATATCGGCCGCACCTTCATCATGCCCGGGCAGAAGCAGCGCAAGAAGTCCGTGCGCCAGAAGCTCAATGCCATTGAGTTGGAATTCAAGGGCAAGAACGTGCTGCTGGTGGACGATTCCATCGTGCGTGGCACCACCTCCAAGCAAATCATCCAGATGGCCCGCGAGGCCGGCGCGAACAAGGTCTACTTCGCCTCCGCCGCGCCGCCGGTGCGTTTTCCCAACGTGTACGGCATCGACATGCCCTCGGTGAATGAACTGGTGGGCCATGATCGTGACGACAAGCAGATCGCCGAAGCCATTGGCGCCGACTGGCTGGTGTATCAGGATCTCGACGACCTGATCGAAACCGCGCGCCACGGCAACCCCGAGGTCAAGCAGTTTGATACCTCGGTGTTTGACGGCATCTACGTTACTGGTGATATTACCTCGGACTACCTCGATTTTATCGAGGGTCGCCGCAATGACGGTGCGCGAAGCAGCCAGCAGGAAGACAACGCCATTATCGACCTGCACAACAGCGCCTGATTGACAGGCAGGGATACCTTCACTAACCTTGGACTTATAGCGCCGATTTGATGTCAGCTTGCGGGCGCTTTAATAAATGCAGCTAAAGCGAGGGAAACCTGCTTTGGCCCTGTTTTTAAATGATGGCCGGGCGGGTTTTTTTGTGCCTGTGCAAAAATGTGCAACTTGTTTGCCACAGAGGCACGGAGGGCACAGAGATGCAAAGAAAAAATGAATGGAATGTTTTTCGTGGCTTGGCGAGAATCAATGTATTCCTTCTCTGTGTACTCTGTGCCTCTGTGCCTCTGTGGCGAAATGAATGAATTGAGCAAGGTATTAACCATGGCCAGCAATGATGACAGACCGACCGATGAGACATTAGGGTTCGACACACTCGCCGTGCGCGCCGGTTACGAGCGCACCAACGAAGGTGAGCACAGCGAAGCAATATTCGCCACCTCCAGTTATGCCTATGAAAGCGCGGCGCAGGCGGCGGCACGTTTTTCCGGTGACGAACCCGGCAACATTTATTCGCGTTTCACCAACCCCACCGTGAATGCCTTCGAGCGGCGGCTGGCTGCGCTCGAAGGCGGTGAACGTTGTGTCGCCACAGCCTCTGGCATGGGCGCCATTCTCACCGCCTGTCTCGGTACGTTGAAAGCGGGCGATCACATTGTTTCTTCGCGTGCCATCTTCGGCTCTACCGTGGTGTTGTTCGACAATATTCTCACGCGTTTCGATATCAAGACCACCTTCGTGCCACAGACGGATCTACAGGCGTGGCAGCGGGCCATCCGTGCGGAGACCAAGATTCTGTTTCTGGAAACGCCCTCTAATCCCGTCACCGAAATTGCCGACATCGCCGCACTGGCCGAGTTGGCGCACGCCAACGATTGTCTGCTGGTAGTGGATAACTGCTTTTGTACTCCTGCCCTGCAAAAGCCTCTCGCACTGGGTGCGGACGTCATCATTCATTCCGCGACCAAATATATCGATGGCCAGGGCCGCTGTATTGGTGGCGCCGTGGTCGGTAGTGAGGAGCTGGTGGGTGGCGATGTTTATGGCATTGTGCGAACCGGCGGTACCAGCATGAGCCCGTTCAATGCCTGGGTATTTCTCAAGGGACTGGAGACGCTGCGTATTCGCATGGAGGAGCATTGCCGCAATGCACAATTGTTGGCCGAGTGGCTGGAGACGCAACCCGCCGTGACGTGCGTCAACTACCCGGGTCTGAAGTCCCACCCGCAACATGCACTGGCCGCGCAGCAGCAAACGGGTTTTGGTGGTGTGCTGTCTTTTGAGGTGAAGGGTGGTCAGGCAGGGGCCTGGCAGTTGATCGATAATACCCGGCTGTTGTCCATTACGGCCAACCTGGGTGATACCAAGACCACTATCACCCATCCCGCGACCACTACCCATGGGCGTGTCGATCCCGACGCGCGTATCGAGGCCGGCATCACCGATGGGTTGGTGCGTATTTCGGTGGGGTTGGAGGATATCGCTGACATCAAGGCGGATTTGTTGCGGGGATTGTGCCTGCTTTAACCTGAATCCGTGGCTTCAGCAGGTAGGTTGGGCAAAGGAGCGAAGCGACGTGCCCAACGGGATGCAT
>CAZTPE010000168.1:0-5995 GCA_964614545.1 uncultured Ectothiorhodospiraceae bacterium | reverse complement strand
GCCCGGTTCTGGTCGATTACTGGGCAGACTGGTGCGGCCCCTGCAAGATGATTGCACCCATCCTCGATGAGATCGCCGAAGAATACAAAGGCAAGGTCAAGATCGCCAAGCTTAACATTGACGAAAATCCGGCCACCCCACCGAAGTTCGGCATTCGCGGCATCCCCACCCTGATGCTGTTCAAGGGTGGTAATGTCGAAGCAACCAAGGTGGGCGCCGTCTCCAAGTCCCAACTCACCGCCTTCCTCGACAGTAACATCTAGTGCTCCGTCCAGGTTATATTGACGGGTTCAGTTGGTCTGCCAGCATTCAGGGCAAGACGCTCCTGTCATGTCCTGCGACGGCGCACTAGCACCCACTCATGTTTGCTACGGGGGCCGCCGAAACACTGGACGGCGCCCCGTCATCGTGTTAGCTTAACGCCGAAGCGTCAGATTCGACTGCGTGCCGACGTTCCGGCCCACTCCCAATAAAGCCCTTTAAGACACCCAGCAAGCCTATATCTGATCGCCTGCGCGTCACGTCCGTTCAAACCGAACGCACATCCCAGATTCCCCAGATCGACTAAACCCTTTCTATTACATCCAACCGACCGAAGAACCCATGAACCTCACAGAACTGAAGAAAAAAACCGCCACGGACCTGATTGAACTGGCCCGTGAAAGTGGTGTGGAAGGCATGTCCCGCGCCCGCAAGCAGGACATTATTTTCGCCATACTCAAAGCACACGCCCGCAAGGGTGAAGATATTTATGGTGATGGCGTGCTGGAAATCCTGCAGGACGGATTCGGCTTCCTGCGCTCCGCAGACAGCTCTTATCTGGCCGGCCCGGATGACATCTATGTCTCCCCCAGCCAGATCCGGCGTTTCAGCCTGCGCACCGGCGACACGGTGTCCGGCAAGATTCGACCACCCAAGGAGGGGGAGCGCTACTTTGCGTTATTGAAGGTCAGTGAGATCAACTTCGAACGGCCGGAGAATGCCAAGAACAAAGTGCCGTTCGAAAATCTCACACCTCTCTTTCCCGATGAACGCTTGCGCATAGAGCAGGGCAACGGCAGCACCGAGGATCTGACCGCCCGCGTCATCGATCTCGCCGCACCGGTGGGCAAGGGCCAGCGCGGCCTGATCGTGTCGCCGCCCAAGTCGGGCAAGACCATGATGATGCAGAATATCGCCCAGTCCATCGCCGCCAATCACCCCGAGTGCTATCTCATCGTGCTGCTCATCGACGAGCGCCCGGAAGAGGTAACGGAAATGGCCCGCTCGGTGCGCGGTGAGGTGGTGTCTTCCACCTTCGACGAACCCGCCAGCCGGCACGTGCAGGTGGCCGAAATGGTGATCGAAAAGGCCAAACGCCTGGTGGAGCACAAACGCGATGTGGTGATCCTGCTCGACTCCATCACCCGTCTGGCGCGCGCCTACAATACGGTGATTCCGTCTTCCGGCAAGGTGTTGACCGGCGGCGTGGACGCCAACGCCCTGCACCGGCCGAAGCGCTTCTTCGGTGCCGCGCGCAACATCGAGGAAGGCGGTAGCCTGACCATCCTCGCCACCGCGCTGGTGGAGACCGGCTCGCGCATGGACGACGTTATCTACGAAGAGTTCAAGGGTACCGGCAACATGGAGGTGCATCTCGACCGCCGCATCGCCGAAAAACGCATCTACCCCGCCATCGACATCAACCGCTCCGGCACCCGCCGCGAGGAACGTCTCACCAAGCCCGACGAGTTGCAGAAGATGTGGATTCTGCGCAAGCTGCTGCATCCCATGGATGAAATAGCCGCCATCGAATTCCTATTAGACCGCCTGAAAAACACCAAGACCAACGAAGAGTTCTATGCGTCGATGAAGCGTTGAGCAGGAATCCCCGGCAGTGCTATTCGCCTTGACCTCCCATCACGCCATCCCGTGGCGTACGACCTTCATCCTGTTAACAATGCTGGCCACCTTGCTGGGCGGCTGTTCACGCGAGGTCTACACCTCGTTGATGAATGCGGCAAAAGACGGCAACGTCGAGGCCATTCAGCGCATTCTCGACAGCGGCGTCGACGTCAACGAACGCACCACGGAGGGCAAGCGCGCCCTGATGATGGCCGCCTCGGAAGGCCACGCCGATGCGGTGCAGCTGCTGATCAAGCACGGTGCAGACGTGAATGCCGTGGATTCACACAACACCACGGCATTGATCGTCGCCGCCACCGGCGGGTACGACGATGCCGTCGCCCTGCTGCTGGAAAACGGCGCCAATCCGCTGGCTCGCGATGACAGCGGTGGCAGCCCCCTGGTCAACGCTATTTATTTCGGCCACAGCCAGACGGTACGGCTGCTGCTGGATAAAGCCCCGCCTCTGGACAAGCAGGATGGCGAAGAGCTGCTGTTACTGGCCTCGGGACTGGGGCACACGGAAGTGGTGGCGGCACTGCTCGATCACGGCGTCGATGTGAACGGCCGCGGCCTGAAGCAGCGCACCGCGCTGATGGCCGCCGCAGCCTTCAATCAGCCCGAGGTCGCCCGTCTGCTGTTGAAACGCGGCGCCGACCCCGCGGCCCGCGACGAAGACGGCGAATCCGCTATCAGCGTAGCGGAAGACAAGGGCAACCAGGAAATCATCGGCCTGCTGAAGACGGCCGCAACCCCCTCCTGAACCTACTTGAGGGCACTACCACCACTTCGATCCGGAACCGGGGTGCGACACACTGTGACAACGCTCGCAAACAAAGAGCGAAAATGACACCTTACCGTGGCAGACGCCACAGAATTCACCCGCCAGCACGGCATTCATGGTGATATCGTTACCGCCCGCTTTCGGTTCAAAAATCTCCGAATGGCAGTTGGTGCAATCCAGCCACGCGGTGTGACTGCTGTGCGGAAACAGCACCCAGGGCATGAGCTGCGTGCGCTTCATGAGGATATCCATATCCAGGATCTGCATCTCTGACTGACCCAGCAGATCGGCGCGCGGCTCGATCAACGCCTCATCCAGCGCCAGCACCCAGTCCACTTCGCCACGCCGGTCTCGCGGAAACTCGGCCATCGCCTGCGCCGGATCCTGCAGGATGGCCAGCGATTCATTGAGTGCATCGTGGATGCCGTCGTTGCGCGGTGACTCACTGGCCTGTTCCACCGCTGGACTCTGCGTCAAGGGTGCACCAGGGTCGGCCGCCGGGGCCTCTTCAATGATCGGCGTCACCGTCTCGGCCTGTGCCATACCCTCGTCCAGCGCCGCCTGCAATTCAGACGTCAGCACCGCCGGGCTTTCCGCTTCCTCCGCAGGCTGGGTATCCAGTCCGGCCTTGCAACCCGCCAGCAACAAGACCAGCGAGACACATAGCCGGAACGCAACGCCTCCCATCATCACCACCATTTCTCCGGCGAACCTTCATGCGGCACACTGTGACAACGTTCACACACCCACAGCGTAAACGACACCTTGCCATGGCAGCGGCCGCAGAATTCACCGGCCAGCACCGCATCCATGGTGATTTTGTTGGCCCCGGCCTGGGGGATGAATATCTCGTCGTGGCAATTGGTGCAGTCCAGCCACGCGGTGTGTTTACTGTGCGGGAACAGTACCCAGGGCATGGCACCGGTGTTCTTGAACATGATATCCATGTCCAGCACCAGCATCTCGGATTCACCCAGCAGATCGGCGCGCGGCGTAATAATGCCAAGATCCAGCGCCTTCACCCAGTCGGCGGCACCACGGCGGTCGATGGGAAAGGCCGCCAACGCCTCGCTGGGCTCCTGCAGGGCCGAGAAGGCCTCATTCTGCGGGTCGTGAATACCGTCGCTGGCCAGTAACTCCACGTCCAGAGTCGCCTGGGTGGGACGGGAGCGGCGCCAGCTGCTACCGGTGTCTTCGCTGCCATCCACCACATAGCTGGCGCTGCGCGAGGCAGAAGGAGGCGGAGACGAACAGGCGACCAGCAGCAGGACCGGCAGGCCCAGCAATGTCAGTGTTGTTATAAAAATGCGCATCCCGTCACTCACTCAGTATTTCGCACCAGCCGCCTGCAGCAATGCCAGTATCTCGGTCTGCCCCTCGCTACGTGCAATCATCACAGCATTACGCCCATCCTTCGTCGTGGCATTGGCATCGGCACCAGCGGCCAACAGGACGTCAACAATCCCCGCATGCCCCCGGTTGACCGCCCATAGTAGCGGCGTCCAACCCTTGTTGTCGGCCAAGTTGACATCTGCACCCTGCTCGATCAAAAACATCGCGGCCCCTTGCTGGTCCTTGCTCACGGCACGTAACAGCGGTGTCCAGCCATCATTGTCCTGCACGTTGACATCGGCACCCGCTGCCAGCAACACACGCAGACTGTCGATACCGCCCTGTCGGGCTGCATGCATCAATGCCGTCCAACCGTAGCTATTGCGCGCATCGACAGCACCACCCTGCGCCAACGTGGCCTTGATCGACGCCACATCGCCGGACAGTGTCTGCTCCATCAGCTCCGTGTTGCCATCGCAGGCACTCACCAGCCACAGCAATAGAAAAGCAGACATCAGCCGGCCGATTTTCCCCACAACACGCCCCATTTATTCCCCACCCAATACACCGTAAATCGTCAACAAAAACAGCAATGAAGTATTTTTTCTTTCGATTGTACCCAATCCCCCCTCCCGGGAATAGGCAGACACCCCGCCACTCGGTTAAGATCGGCAGCCTGACAACAGCGGCTGGCGACACGACTCATGGCATCCATACCCTGCCCCCATTGCGAGCAGAAATCCTTTTCCTGGTGGGACAAATACCGCAGCGCAAAGTGGGCCATCATGCATTGCTCAAACTGCGACGGCCGCGTCTGCGCCCAGCCCCTCGTCATGGCCGCCATGTATTTCCTCTATCTGTGGGACGTGGTGCTGTTTGGCTATCTCGCCTATCTCGACAGCCTCTGGTATCTGCTCGCCGGACTGGTGGGCTGGCTGATCCTCGACTACTTCAGCCTCTTTATTCCCCTTTCCGCCATGCGCAGGGCCAACAGCGGCCCGGACAAAACTCACTAACGCGGCGACCATGGCAAACATCCTCGGCATCGGTATCGCCACCCTGGACATCATCAACCACGTCGCGGCCTGGCCCGCCGAAGACGAGGAAGTACGCGCCCTGGCGCAGGATGTCCGCCGCGGCGGCAACGTCACCAACACCCTGGTGGTGCTCAGCCAGCTGGGACACCTCTGCCGCTGGGCCGGCACCCTGGCCGACGACGCCAGCAGCACGACCATCCGCGACGATCTGGCGCAATACGGCATCGACACCACGCATGTACAGCAGATCCCCGGCGCCCACGCGCCCACCTCTTATATCGCCCTCAACGTGCACAACGGCTCACGCACCATCATCCATTACCGCGACCTGCCGGAGGTCGACACCGATGCCTTTCGCCGTATCGGCCTGCAGCAACTGGACTGGCTGCATGCCGAGGGGCGCAACGTGGGGGCCCTCGCCGAGATGCTGAAACACGCCCGCCGACAGTGCCCGCAGCTACCCCTGTCCGTCGAGATCGAGAAACCCCGCGAGCACATCGAGCAGCTGTGCGGGCTCGCAGACCTGCTGATATACTCCCGCCACTACGCACTGCACCAGCTTGGTGCGGAGGCCCCGGCAACCCCCGAGGCCGCCGCCGACGCCTTCCTGCGCCGCCAGCAGCAACGGGCACCGCAGGCGGTCCACGTCTGCAGCTGGGGAGAGCACGGCGCCTACGGCTTGGCCCCGGACGGCGAACTCTGCCACAGCTCGGCCTTCGCGCCGCCTCGGGTTATCGACACCATCGGCGCCGGCGACACCTTCAATGCCGGCCTGATCCACGCCCGGCTGGCGGGACAGGGGCTCGCCGACAGCCTGCACAGCGCCTGCCGGCTGGCCGGCGACAAGGTCGGCCAGCACGGCTTTCACGGCCTCACCACCCAAGCACTTCAGGAACAACCATGAACGACCATCTCATCGTCGGCGGCGGCATCATCGGCCTACTCACCGCCCGCTATC
>CAZTPE010000167.1:0-5999 GCA_964614545.1 uncultured Ectothiorhodospiraceae bacterium | reverse complement strand
ATTCCATCTGCACTACCACCGCGCCGCCGAGCTGCGCCCGGAGACCCTGCTGAAGTTGCTGCGGCGCACGGACGCCCTGCGCCGCCCCGAGCGTTTCGAACAGTTTATCCTCGCCTGCGAGGCAGACTCCCGCGGCCGCTGGGGCTTTGAGGATGCCCACTTCGAGCAACCCGACATTCTGCGCCGCGTGCGTGATGCCGCGGCTGCCGTGGGCAGCCGTGAGCTGTTCGAACAGGGCCTGGAAGGAAAGGCCCTGGGCAAGGCCTTGCAGGCACGGCAACTGGAGGCCATCCGCACGGTACAGCAGACAGCGGCGAACTGAGCCCGGATCAGCCGCACACATCGCAGACAAAAACCCCCGGCTAGGCCGGGGATTATTTATTTATGCCTCTAAACAATGATCAACTTGAGGCGTGTGCCACCACAAAATACACCGTTCCCGATATTACGTAGGGTGGGCACCGCCCACCAGTTGCACTTTACCCAAGCTGCGATGGTGGGCAATGCCCACCCTACGTCAGGAAGCTGGGAATTGTTTAGAGGCATACTTAGAAACGCCACCGGGCTAGGGGGCATCGTGCGCATGACGCACGCGACGGGCCGGTGTAGTGTGCGCCGTGCGCACAATATGGATAGGCACCGCCCTGTGAATACCATGTCCCTGTAGCGAGCTGAATAGTTCTCTTGGCCCAAGCCGAAAATATCGTCATTCCTGGCGGAACGAAGTGAAGACCTGGAATCCAAAGTGCTTGAACCCAGGTTGAAATTCCGTACATTCTGGATTCCCGCCTTCGCGGGAATGACAGTATTCCAAGTATCTTAAGCGTTAAAGAACCTCTGATTAATTCAGTGCCGAGAACTTATTTGCCAGCCGGGACGATCACCGTCAGGCCGAGAATTTTCCAATCCTGCATACCGCCGCGATAATACTGGATTTTCTCCGCCGGATAACCCAAATCAAGCAGGGCATGGATGGCATGGGGAGACTGACCACACCACATACCGTTACACCACAGTGTCAGCTCCTTGGCCTTGCTGAAGTCCCATTCACTGCTGCCGGGGCTATTGCCCAATATGCCCTGCAGGCTGGTCATGGCATCGTCCAGAAAGGAAGAGGAAGTCTTTCGGGTAACGCCGAGCCTGGCCAAGACAGCAGCCTTGAGCGCATCGTCCCGGTCATCACCAAAACTGGTAAAAGGAATATTGACCGAACCCGGGATAGTGCCTTTTTTATACCAGGAGGGGGTACGAGCGTCGATGAGAATACCCTTGCCCTTGTTCAATTTCTTTTCGATAAATGTCAATACTTCCAGCTCTCCCACGGTGACCACGCCCGGGGCCACATGGGTCGGCTGAATACAAAAGGGAGGGCACTTCCGCGAGGTTTTTGAAAAACCACCCGTCAGCACATGATCCTGGTCCTGGATACGCCGGATCTCGACCGCCTTTCCATCGTGTGTGGTGCTGACATAAGGCAGACCCTCCCTGATATTGACCTCCTGCGCCTGTACGAAGGCGGCACAGAGAAAAAGCCCTGCGCCCATAAACAGAAAACGGATACTGCGTTTTTTATAAACCATCATTTCAAATCGTCCTTATTCTGCTGGATTCTGCATGTTTTTTCCGGTGAAAACAGCGCTTACCATCGACTTACTTTTTCTGGAAATAGAGGTCAAGAATTAAGTTAACGGTCTTTGACATTTTTTCCGAAGACGCCGTGTGATAATCAACAACCTGCGCTTTATGCGACTCTGACAGGCGGCTATAGAAGGTGTAGACATTTGGCCTTTCGGCTTTCAACGCACGCTCAAATCCCTTGCGCTCACTTACAGCCGCCCTTGGACTGCCAATGGCGCCACCGCGTGCGGGGACAGAATCGGCCGTATCCTCATCGAGAACACCGGCACTGGATTCTGCCTCAGCCTCAAGCTCGGACAAATAATCGGCGGCGGCAGGCGCCGATGACACCATAGCTATCACCAGACCGGTAAAGAGGATGTGAAGTTTGCGGCCTAAAAAAGCCTCCCAATAGCGCTGAAATACTACAACGATCCCACTATGCATTTAATCAATCCCTATACGCTCATTAAATCTTATAAAGCCAGCAGCCCGAAAAAGCCCAAAACCGTTTATCAACCCCTATCATCGGCAAGCCTCGTCACAATCTTGTCAGCGGCGTCTCTGTTTTAGCCGCTTCCAATATCATAGAAGTGGCTTTTATTGTTATTCCGTGTGCATGATTCGGCCGCTTGGAGGAAACCTTTAAGGCAACCCCAGCACTGGACAGAGCAGAAGTTAATTAAACCGGCGGCAGGCACCATAACTTATTTTAGTATGGATCACAGGGCAATATCACCAGTCTATGACGCCCGCCCAGCGGCTGACCCGGCATCAGAGACCTGTAGCCAGAAGGTCACGGGGCCTTCATTCAACAGGGATACCTGCATATCGCCACCAAACACGCCCGCCACCACCGAACCATGGCATTGCCTGGCCTGCATCAGGATTTCCGCAAACAGCTCCCCCCCCAATTCCGGTGAGGCCGCGTGACTGAAACTGGGGCGCGCACCTCGTTGCGTATCCGCAACGAGGGTAAACTGAGGCACCAGCAGCAGACCGCCTTCCACATCCCGCACACTGAGATTCATTCGCCCTGAGTCATCGGCGAATACACGGTAGCCCAATATCCGCTCCAACAAGCGCGCGGCGATGGCCTTCGTATCCTTGCGCTCAATCCCTACAAACACCAACAGGCCCTGATCAATACACCCAAGCAATTCACCATCGACATGCACGCTGGCCTCACTGACACGCTGCAGCAGGCCAATCATGCCAGCCGCCGGGCCATGTTGTCGGTGGCACGCACCAGGGCATCGATGATACCGGCCTCCAGTGCCGAGTGCCCGGCATCCGGGATGATCTGCAATTCGGCGCCGGGCCAGGCATGGTGCAGATCCCAGGCACTCTGCATGGGGCAAACCACGTCATAGCGCCCCTGCACGATCACGCCGGGAATACCGGCCAGACGTCCGGCATCTCGCAGAATCTGATTCGGCTCGAGGAAGCTGTCGTGGCTGAAGTAGTGGCATTCGATACGTGCCAGACTCAGGGCATTGTGTGGCTCGCTGAAATGGTCAACGACCGTCTTACTGGGATGCAAGGTCGAGGTGCGCCCTTCCCATTTCGCCCAGGCCTTGGCCGCGGCCATTCGCGCCACCTCGTTTTCGCTGGTAAGGCGCTGGTGGTAGGCCTTGAGCAGTTCATCGCGCTCGGCCTTGGCAATCGGCTTAAGATAATCCTCCCAATAATCAGGAAAAATATGACTGGCACCCTCTTGATAGAACCAGCGAATTTCGTGTGGACGACAGAGAAAAATACCGCGCAACACCAATCCCAGCACCCGATCGGGGTGGGCCTGCGCATACACCAAACTTAAAGTAGATCCCCAGGAACCACCGAACAGCAGCCATTTTTTGATGCCCAGATGATCGCGGATGAATTCCATATCCGCCACCAGATCCTGCGTCGTATTGTTTTCTAGCGAGGCATGCGGTGTCGATTTTCCACAACCACGCTGATCGAAGAGGATAATGCGGTATTTTTCCGGGTCGAAAAAACAGCGGTGCACGGGGGAGCAACCAGCGCCAGGACCTCCATGCACAAACAGCACAGGGATGCCATCCGGGCTGCCGCATTCTTCGATGTGCAGTCGGTGCGGATCCTGTACACGGAGGGTATGAGTGACATAGGGCTTTATCTTCGGGTAGATATCCCGCATGGCGCAGACCTCGGTTATGGGATTCGGGCTGTTTCCTGAATCATAACCCGCCAACCCAATAGATCAATTCCGAGGCCAGAAAAAGCCAAGCGACACCGTCAACAGGTAAGCCACACCAATGGGGCCTGCACGCCCTTGTGGGGAAGGGTTTGGCCTGGAGCCGTGAAAACCGCTCAGCTATTGGTGCGCCGACTCACTTCGATAATGCATTTTTCCGCGCCATCGTGCATGCATTGCGTCTCACGCAGGCTCAGTGATTCGCCGAAACGTTCACCCAGTCCGCGCACAATGCCCTTGGCAACGTCACAGAGCTGTCGCTGCGATTGATAATGGATGACCAGCAGCGAATCGCTATCACGCCGGGCAAGAATGCACGGAGGCTTACGGTTCGGGTTGTGCTTATGGATGGCGTCGTGAATGCTGCCACTGGCATTTTCGATCACCTCGAAACTCTTCCAGTCAGGGTCGGAATACATGTGATAAAAATCCAGCAGCCGGTTTGCGGTAAAAGCGCCGAAATCCTCCAGCACCACGGGGAGCGGCAACTGCAGGGCCTCCGCGGCACTCTGGGCCAGACCGACAATTTCTTCGTCCGGGTATTCCGCGACCGGGAAAAACTGTTTGTACGCAGAATGCCCGTTGGCCTTGAGCAGCGCGTGCCAGGTTTCCTTACCGCCATGCCGCTCGACAACATAGTCTCTAAGGAATTCGAAAATGACACCGTACATGATAGCCACCTTTTTCTGTCCGCCCGGATATTACTTCATCGGACAATTGCAGAAATGACTTAACAGGTTATTGGGTTATTCCGCACCAGGCTGTGATCAGCTGGCCATGCGACTGGCGCGCTTACGATCACTTTCCTTGAGATACTTTTTACGCAGACGGATGTTGAGCGGCGTCACCTCCACCAACTCATCGTCATCGATAAATTCCAGCGCCTGTTCCAGGCTCAGGTCGATAAACGGCGTGAGCTGAATGTTTTCATCGGTTCCCGAGGCACGCACATTGGTGAGCTGCTTGCCCTTGAGACAATTGACCACCAGGTCGTTGTCACGTGCGTGGATGCCGATAACACTGCCCTCGTAGACCTCGGTATTGGCGCCGATGAACAGCTTGCCGCGTTCCTGCAGGTTCCACAGAGAGTAACCCAGCGCCTTGCCCTGGCCGTTGGAAATCAGCACGCCATTGAGGCGCTGGCCGTAGTTGCCCGCCTTCATGGGGCCGTAGTGATCGAACACACTGTAGATCAGGCCGGTGCCCTGAGTGGCGGTGAGAAACTCAGTGCGGAAGCCGATCAGACCACGCGCCGGCATGATGTAATCGAGGCGCACACGACCCTGGCCGTCGGGCACCATGTCCTTCAGTTCGCCGCCGCGCTCGCCGAGCTTTTCCATCACGCCGCCCTGATGATCGGACTCCACGTCCACGGTGACATGCTCGTAAGGCTCTTCCTTAGTGCCATCTTCCAACTCGTGAATGATGACCTCGGGGCGCGACACACCCAGCTCGTAACCCTCGCGGCGCATGTTCTCGATGAGAATCGACAGATGCAGCTCACCACGGCCGGAGACCTTGAATTTATCCGGGTCTTCGGTCTCTTCCACACGCAGGGCGACATTATGAATCAACTCACGTTGCAGGCGTTCACGGATCTGACGCGAGGTGAGAAACTTGCCATCCTGCCCGGCGAAAGGCGAGTTGTTGACGCCAAAGGTCATGCTCACGGTGGGCTCGTCCACGGACAGCGGGGTCATGGCCTCGACGTGATCCGGGTGACACAGGGTGTCGGAAATATTCAGCGGATCAAGGCCAGTAAAGGCGATGATATCGCCGGCCTGCACCTCGGATTTCTCGATGCGCTCCAGGCCCAGGAAGCCGAAGATCTGCAGGATGCGGCCACGGCGCTGCTTGCCGTCAACATCCACCGCGACCACCGGCGAGTTGGCCTTGAGGGTGCCGCGGCTGATGCGGCCGATGCCGATGACGCCGGTGTAGCTATTGTAGTCCAGCGCCGAGACCTGCATCTGGAAGGGGCCATCCAGGTCCACATCGGGCGCCTTGACGTGCTCGACGATGGTCTCGAACAGCGGCATCATATCACCGTCGGAGACGTCGGACTCCAGCCCGGCATAGCCGTTGATGGCGGAACAGTAGACGATGGGAAAGTCCATCTG
The DNA here is from genome assembly GCA_964614545.1 of uncultured Ectothiorhodospiraceae bacterium. GTDB lineage: Bacteria > Pseudomonadota > Gammaproteobacteria > SZUA-152 > SZUA-152 > DRQN01. The sequence continues at coordinate 44 of CAZTPE010000167.1, read as the reverse complement.
CTCATCGGTGGCGCCGAGGCGGTCGAACAGGTCGAAGGTCTGAT
>CAZTPE010000166.1:0-6006 GCA_964614545.1 uncultured Ectothiorhodospiraceae bacterium | reverse complement strand
CACCTATTTTTTCCACCCCTGCCGGCATGGCGCCTTTCTTCTTTATCGTCTTTGCCATCGCACTGACCTTAATCCTCTTCGCCATGCGCACCCCTGCGCCCGCTGACAGCATAAGCAATGGCTTCTGGCTGAAATGGCACCGTTCCGGGCCGATCGGTGGCGCATTGACCGGTCTGATCTTTCTCGCCATTTACTGGGCATACGATTGGCCTGCGCCAAACCGCATTGAGATCAGTGAGCGCTGGGTGAACAAGATGTGCGGTATCAATCCACCGGTGCCGGATGAACTGATCATCTGGACCACACCCGACCCATTCAGTCTGATCCCCGGCTATATGCTGGTAGGCATGGCACTCGGCACGGTAGTCGGCCTGCTGTTCCCTCGCTGGCATCGATTCATGGCCCGCCTGGCACAGCGCAGGCCTGCCGTCAAAACGCTATCTCACCCCTATCCTTCCGGTTTGTTATTCGGGGTTATCTTTGGAGCATTGATCGGCGCCTGGCTGTGCCCGATCATCTTCAGCGTCAGTGACGGGCGCCCCTTCATCCGGGTATCCACCTCGGCCATTTCGGTGTTCCTTGCCGTGGGCTTCTACCTGCTGTTCGAAGTGACCAGCTACCGCCACCGCATGAACCGGGCAGCCTATACCACCTTAGCCACCGTGCTTTCTGTCGGGGTATTGCTAACCAGTCTGGTATGGTTTCTGGATGCACAGCTCGGCATTTCCACCGCCGCCTATTGTTTTTTCTACGACACCTGGAACACCCAGTCCAACCAACTGAAACCCGGCTGGCTTCCCGCCATCGCCGGTGCCGCCTATGGCGCCATGCTCGGCACCATCATCATGTCGGTGGCCTCGGGTTACATGATTATCCGCACCACCGTGGCCCGTGCCACCGGGGAAGAAACATCGATCGAAAAATAGCAAGTAGCCTGGATGAAACGAAGTGGAATCCGGGAAGGGTGACGTTACATCCCGCCATTGCCACATCGCCGCTGATGGAAACAAGGCGCACGAGAAATTATTACTGCGGAAATGTATCCATGACTGTGGGAGCAACATTCCTGTCGCGATAATCGAGGCCATCGCGACAGAATGTCGCTCCCACACAATAGATACCCGGCACCTTGTTGGTGATGACAATTCTTCAGCTGTGGGAGCGCCTTTCCAGGCGCAATAGAATCGATACAATCAATCCAGATAATGGTCAGGGAAGGCAGACGACCAAACCAACAAAGGTTTCCCACCCCCCGCGCCGGGGCCGCCATTCCCACCCTGGCCAGGCACCTTATTGGGTACTGTATGACCAGACAGCGCTCGGCGTTTCACCACCGTTGCCGTCTTTGGCAATCACCGTCCAGTAGTATGTGGTGTCCGCGCTGAGTCCGGAGACAACATAGCTTTTGGTATTGCCTCCGCCATGACATGAGGCCAGAAAGGCGGTGAGGGCAATGACGACGATCAACAGGGCCGTTTGCTTCCTGCTTCTCACACCCCCGGCAAAGGTGAATCCCAAAATCATGATCCCTCCCCCCAGGCCAAGGCCTGCATAGTAAATACCATTATCCAGGGTATTACTCAGTGGAGCATTCGGAGGAATGCTCAGCAAAGACACCTCAGTAAGGCGGGTGCAAGCGTTTGCCGGATCAGGATCCGTGCAGCTGTATACGTCGTAGGTCACTGCATCTCCATCAGGGTCCGTGCTCGGTTTCCATTTCAGGGTCACCGTGGTCGATAGGCCCTGTTGGCCATCGGCCGGAGAGACCAGGCTCGGGCTGGAGGGCGGGTTGTTCACCGCTGCCACGAGCCCCGTACCGCTCACGCTGACCGTGAGCGGATTTTCATCCGGGTCGTTGGAGGGGATATCAAAACTGTCATTCGACGTCCCCACCGCAGTCGGTGCAAAGCGAACGTCGATCGTACAATTTGCCGCTACGGCCACCATTTGGCCTGAGCAGTTGTCGTTGACCACACTGAACGGCGCGACCAATACATCGGCCTGGGCAATCGTGCCGATGACAAGATCGGCGTTACCGTCATTGGCAATGGTGAGCGTCTGATTGTTTGAGTTGCCAACGGTGAGGTCGGGGAACGGTATCTGCTGATCGTCCGCGGGCGCGATGGCATCCGTGACTGCGATGTCCGGCACCGGTGTAGGTGTCCCTGTGCCACTCACGCCGACCGTAACCGGGTTTTCATCTGCATCGTTGGAGGGGATGTCGAGGGTGTCAGTGAAGGCCCCGCCGGCAGTGGGTGAAAACCAGACCGTGAAGGTGCAGCTCGACGCCGGGGTCAGCGTCTGGTTCGAACAATCATCGTTCTGCACGCTGAATGGTGCAGCCAGGGGGTTGGCCATGGCAACATCATATATCAACAGATCCGCATTGCCATCGTTGGTCACGGTGACGACCTGATCGGCTGTCGCCATCTCGGTGACATTGCCGAAGGGGATCTGTAGATCGTCCACTGGCACCACTGCATCGGTAACCGTGATATTCGGTGCAGTCACACCGATGCCGCTACCACTGACACTGACCGTGACCGGGTTTTCATCCGGATCGTCGGAGGGAATGTCGAAGCTGTCGCTGAACGGCCCAATGGAGAGAGGCGAGAAACGCACGGTAAGCGTGCAGCTGGCCGCTGGTGTCAGCGTCTGGCCGGAGCAGTTGTCGGTCGGAATACTGAACGGTGGGTCCAGTGCATCTGTCTCTGCGATAGTTCCAAGGGTCAGGTCCGCACTGCCATCGTTGCTGATGGTGACGGTCTGATCGGCACTTATCTGCTCGGTGATATCACCAAAGGGTATCTGCAAATCGGTATTCGGGGCCACCGAGTCGGTTACGGTAATGTCCGGGGCAGTGACACCTGATGAGGCATACACATAGGCAGAGCCGAGACCAATGGCGTTGTTGCCATTATCTGCCCCGACAACGGCCCTGTCGCCGCTGATCGAAACAGACCAGCCGAACCGGCCACTAGCCGCGCCGCCGCCAAAAGCCAGGAGCTTCGGCTTCTGCTCTGTCCAGACGCCGCCAGAGTCGCGCACAAAGACATAGGCAAAACCACGTGCCCCGACGATTGCCACGTCGTCACTGATCGAAACAGACCTGCCGAACGCGTCATCACCCCCGCGGTCAGAGGCCAGAAGCTGCTGCTGCTCTGTCCAGACGCCGCCAGAGTCGCGCACAAAGATATAGGCAGAGCCGGAATTATTGAAGCCGGCATCATTCCCTTCTGCCCCAACAATTGCTGTGTCGCCGCTGACCGAAACAGAGCCGCCGAAAAAGTGGCCAATAAAGCCATCAGAGGCCAGCAGCTTCTGCTGCTGTATCCAGACACTGGTGCCAGTGCCACGCACAAAGACATAGGCAGAACCGGATTTAGTGCCGTTGTCATCATCCCAGTATGCCCCGACGATTGCCGTGTCGCCGCTGATCGAAACGGACCTGCCGAACGCGTCATCAGCCACGCCGTCGGAGGCCAGGAGCTTCTGCTGCTCCGTCCAGACGCCGCCCGAGTTGCGCACAAAGACATAGGCAGAACCGGAATTAGTGCCTTTTTCATCGTCCATATCCGCCCCGATGATTGCCGTGTCGCCGCTGACCGAAACGGACCTGCCTAACGAGTCTTTGGCAGCGCCGTCAGAGGCCACAAGCTTCTCCTGCTCTGTCCAGACACCGCCAGAGTCGCGCACAAAGACGTAGGCAGAGCCGGAAGCACTGCCTTTGTCATCATCCCCGGTTGCCCCGACGATTGCCGTGTCACCGCTGATCGAAACAGACAGGCCGAAAATATCAAAGGCCACGCCGTCAGCGGCCACAAGCTTCTGCTGCTCCGACCAGGCACCGGTGAGGAGATCACGCACAAAGACATAGGCAGAGCCGGAACTACTGCCGTTGTCATCATCCCCCCATGCCCCTGCTATTGCCGTATCACCGCTGATCGAAACAGCGCCGCCGAACCACTCACCACCAGAAACGTCGGAGGCCTGCAGCCTTGCCTCATTCGCAAATTGCGCATTGGCAACAGCCGGCAGGAATGCCAAAAATACAACAACTATAAAAGCCGCGATTCTTTGCTTAACCATGACCATTCCCTCCAGGTTTAACGGTTTTTCCGGTAGAAAAACACGCCGGCCTTTTCTCTGCCAGGATGTCCCACAGTTCATCCCGGTTAGTGAATGGATAGCGCCTGTCGCTTTCTATACCTTCCACTATTCCGATAATCTCCAGGCTGTCCCCTGCAACTGCGCGACTTTCCCGCTGATAAATGTGTACGAGGTAGCTCCACATGAGCTGTGGCCTCCCTGTATGTGAGGAACACTCCCTGATGGAGATAACTCCTGTGCGTACCAGACTTGCACGCAGCAGGTCACAAACCAGTCACAAATGAGGAATTATTACTGCGGAAATGTATCTATGACTGTGGGAGCGACATTCCTGTCGCGATCATTGAGGCCATCGGCAATCGCGCAGCTAGAAAGCCGCTCCCACAAAAGCCGCTCCCATCGGCAATCGCGGCTGGAAAGCCACTCCCACAAAAGCCGGTGGACTGCTACACTTGTGGGAACGCCGCGACGACGACATAATTGACCTGATTAACGCAAATAATGGCCAAGGAAGGCTGATGACCAAACCAACAAAGGGCTCCCACCACCTGCGCCGGGGCCGCCATTCCCAGACCGGCCAGATCTATCTGATCACCACCGCCACCCATAACCGGCGACGCCTGTTTACCGACACCCGGGCCGCAAAACTGGTTATGGATAGCCTGCACTGGCTGGAGCAACAGGGGCGAATGGCTTTGGAGGCGGCCATCATAATGCCCGATCATTTGCATTTTGTGGCGCAGCTGCACGACAAAAACCTGAGCCGGCTAATGCAGTCCCTGAAGGGATACAGCGGCAGAGAGATCAATCGGTTGCTCGGTGATAGTGGTCCAGTTTGGCAGCCTCAGTACCATGATCATGCCATACGAAAAAGTGAAGATTTAAGACAGGTGATTTTATATTGCCTGCATAACCCTGTGCGTGCCGGCCTGGTGGAGGACTTTCATTGTTATCCTCATTGGTATTGCAAGTATGAGGTTTGATTGAATGCTAATCGTGCCTGGAAAGGCACTCCCACAGGAAAGGCTGTTCTTATCGCGGCTGGAAAGGCACTCCCACCGCTGGGTAATCACCCCAACCGGTGAGGCGTAGAATACCTGTTGTGTGGGAGCGACATTCCTGTCGCGATGTTCAAGAGCTTGATAAAACTTAGCCTCGCCGACAAACCTCACACAGGTGGATCAGGCGTTTCTGATCATTGGCCTCGATGAGCTGGTAGAGTTGCTCAGTCTTTTCTGATGGGGCCATATTGAAGGTGGCATTGAACAAATTCCGGCAGGCGCCGTAAACAGCCAGCGCTGCTGCCCGGTCACCCCGCCCGGCATGGCATTTCATTAAACCGCGATAATATTCTTCGGCCAGTGGATCCTGCTCCAGGGCCTTTTCATACAAGGCGATGACCTGTTGGCAATGCCCTGTTCTGCTGTAAAAGCCGATGAGATGTCTGATCACACGCAGCAATTTCAGGCGCAGGCGCTCTCGTGGGCCCAGCATCCAGTTCATCGGGGTTTCCTTCGCCAAAAACGGGCCATGGTACAGATCGAATACACCCTGCATTCGCTGCTGCACCTTTTTGACGTCCTGTTGACCCGACGTAAGCAGGACATCGAGTTCACCGAGCAACCGCTCGAAGGCCCAGATATCCAGCCGGCAAAGTCGATCATCAAGACTCAGTCGCCCGTCACTGACCAGCAGTACCTCGCCGGACAACAGCTTGCGCAAGCGAGACAGGGTGGTCGTGAAGGCGCTATGCGCCATATCACCTTCGGCATCCGGCCACAGGGCCTCGCTAATACGCTCTTCACTGACCTCACGACCGCCCAGGGCAATCAATATCTTGAGCAACTCAAGCGGCTTGTTGTGCCCCTTGCCGGCAGGGCGCACGGGCGCGCCATC